>NZ_JBFRCN010000018.1:0-128495 GCF_040965835.1 Paraburkholderia sp. BR10872 | reverse complement strand
GGCCCACCCGGCGCCGCTCGCCTCGCCACCCGTCATCTCGGTGGCGAGCGCGAAGGGCACGTTGCCCGCCGCGCTCTGCGCGAGCCGCATCTTGAAGTCGCGCAGGCCGTGCGCGCCCACCGCGCGGCAAAAGCGCGTGACGGAGGGCTCGGACACGTCCGCGCGCAACGCGAGTTCGGTGATGCTCCCGCGCATGGCGAAGTCGATGTCGGCGAGCACCATCTCCGCGACCTTGCGCTCGGCGGGACGCAGCGACTCCGCGACATTGCGGATGTGATGGATCAGGTTGGAGACCGGCAAGCTGTTTTTCCCGTGGAAGATACCAGGTTCTGCTCACATGAGGGCCCGCTATCCAGTTTCGATGCGTGCTTCCGCTTCAATCGAGCCGCTTGCCGCTTTCAGTATCGAACAGATGCAGGTGCGCCAAAGGCAAACCTAGCGTCATGCGCTGGCCCGGAGAAACGTCCGGGCGCGCGCGCGTGGTGACACACCATGTGGTCGCGCCTATTTTCCCGTACAAGTGGGTCTCCGCGCCAGTCGGCTCGATCACATCGACGGTGAATGGCACGTCGCCGCCCGCCTCGATGTGCTCGGGCCGCACGCCGAGCGTCACGCGCGCCCCCGCCTGGGCCTTGCCTTCCGGCAGCGCAATACGCACGCCGTCTTCGAGCACGAGCGCCGTGCCGCGCGCGTCGCTCATCACCGTGCCCTCGGCGAAGTTCATCGAAGGCGAGCCGAGGAAGCTCGCCACGAACAGGTTGCCCGGTTTGTCGTAGAGGTCGAGCGGGCGGCCGATCTGTTCGATGCGCCCCGCGTTCATCACGACGATGCGGTCGGCCATCGTCATCGCCTCGATCTGGTCGTGCGTGACGTACACCACCGTGTTGCGCAGACGCTGGTGCAGCGCCTTGATCTCGGTGCGCATCTGCACGCGCAGCTTGGCGTCGAGGTTCGAAAGCGGCTCGTCGAACAGGAACAGCGCGGGCTCGCGCACCACGGCGCGCCCCATGGCGACACGCTGGCGCTGGCCGCCCGAGAGCGCGCGCGGCAGGCGCTCCAGGTAGCTCGACAGGTTGAGCATTTTCGCGGCGGCTTCGATGCGCGGCTTGAAACCATTCTCGCGCTCCTTGCGAATGCGCGGACCGAACGCGATGTTGTCGTACACCGACAGATGCGGGTACAGCGCGTAGCTCTGGAACACCATCGAGATATTGCGCTGCTGCGGCGGCAATGCGTTCGCGCGCGTGCCGCCGATGGTGAGGTCGCCGCCGGAGATGTCTTCGAGGCCGGCGATCATGCGCATCACCGTGGTCTTGCCGCAACCCGAGGGACCGACGAGCACGACGAATTCGCCGTCTTCGATGTCGAGGTCGACGCCGTGCACGACCTGGGTGTCGCCATAACGCTTGTAGATGCCGTTCAGTTGTACCGCTGCCATGCTGTCCTCGTTTGCGTGAAGTCTTGTCAGGTCGCTCAGATCAATTCGCCGCGTGCGCGCCTCAGAACGGATCGAGCGTCAGCTCGTTCGCCATCATCCGGTTGCCCGCCATGAGGCCCGCATCCACGGGCAGCGCCACGCCCGTGATCACGCGTGCTTGCGGCGAGGCGAGAAACTGCACGGCGTCGGCGATATCCTCGGGCGTAGCCACGTCGCCTAGCGGATACCACTTGCTCAGTTCTTCGAATATCTTTGGATGCTGCTCGATGCGCGCGCGCCACGCGGGCGTCTTCACCGTGCCGGGGCAAACGATGTTCGCGCGTATGCCGTGCGGGCCCAGCTCCATGGCAAGCGCCTTCGTGTAGCTCACGAGACCCGCCTTCGCCGCGCTATACGCGGGGTGGCCGAGCGCCGAAAGGCCGTTCACCGAGCCGATCAGCACCAGCGCGCCGCGCCGGCGCTCGATCATCGAGGCGCGCACGGCTTCGACCGTGTAGTAGGTCCCGTTCAGGTTCAGGTCGATGTCGCGCCGCCAGCTCGCGGCGTCGGTATGCGCGAGCGTCGTGCCGAGCGCGCCGCCCGCGTTCGCCACGGCCACGTCCACCGGGCCACGCGCCGCCACGCCGCGCGCCACGGCTGCGGTCACGGCGGCTTGATCGCTCACGTCGGCGGCGAGCGGTTCGAGGCGCGCCGCGCCCGCTTCGCCGAATTCGGCCGCGAGCTGTTGCACGCCCGCCGCGTCGCGGTCGAGCGCGAGCACCGTGTCGCCCGCTTCCAGAAACCGTTTGCATAGCGCGCGGCCTATGCCGCCGCTCGCGCCCGTCACCAGCACCACCCGGCTCATGTCGACTCTCCGTGCGGCTCGCCAGCCTTGCCGGAGAGCCTGAAAATTTCCTACATACGAATATGGACAATGGTCCGTATGCGGGTTTATACCGAGCGCACGCCGCTGCTGCAGCGCATGAATTTCCCCTGTTTTACAGCATGTTATGCAAATTCCGGCGCTCGAAACAATATCGAGTTTACCAGGTGACAACGCTTTTTTCATCCTGTAGGATTTTTTCAAACAACGCAACCCAGCAGCCGGGTCACGGCGGCGACATAAGCAGGAACAACCACTTAGGAGAAAGAGAATGTCGTTTCAGGCACGTGCAACCACCATGCTCGGCAAGCTCGCCGTCGCGCTAGCGTTCGCCGGCATCACCGCCGCGGCGCACGCCGATACGGTCCGCGTGACCGTCGCCCACTACAGCGACGCCACCGCGCCGTACTTCGAGAAAATGGCCAAGCAGTTCGAGGCCGCCAATCCAGGCATCACGATCAAGATCGAAGACGTGAACTGGGACTCGCTGCAACAGAAGCTGCAAACGGACATCTCCGGCGGCGCGAACGCCGACCTCGCGATCATCGGCACGCGGTGGCTCCTCGACTTCGTGAAGGACGACATTGCCGAGCCGCTCGACCCGTACATGGACGCGAACTTCAAGGGCCGCTTCATCGGTCCGTTCCTGGCCCCGGGTCAGATCAACGGCAAGACCTACGGCCTGCCGATCGCCGCTTCGGCGCGCGCGCTGTACTACAACAAGGACATGCTCGCTTCGGTTGGCTATCCGCAAGGCCCGAAGACGTGGAACGACGTGATCGACGCGTCGAAGAAGCTCAAGGCGAAGGGCATTGCGGGCTTCGGTCTGCAGGGCAAGGAAATTGAAACCGACGTGTATTTCTACTACGCGTTGTGGACCCACGGCGGCGAAGTGGTGGGCAAGGACGGCAAGGCGGCATTCAACTCGCCGGCTGGCGTGAAGGCCGCAACGCTCTACAAGTCCATGATCGACGAAGGTCTCACGCAGCCGGGCGTGACGGGCTACAGCCGTGAAGACGTGCAGAACCTCTTCAAGCAGGGCCGCGTGGCGATGATGATCTCGGCGCCGTTCCTCGCCAAGCAGTTGCAGAAGGAAGCACCGAACATCAAGTACGGCATCGACCCGATCCCGGTAGCCACGACGCCCGCCACCTACGCGGTGACCGACTCGATCATGATGTTCAAGAACTCCAAGGTGAAGCAGAGCGCCTGGAAGTTCCTCGACTTCCTGTTCACGAAGGAACCGCGCGTGCAGTTCACGAGCACGGAAGGCTTCCTGCCGACCACGAAGGCTGAAGCGAGCGACCCGGCTTTCCAGAATCCGGACACGCAAGCCTTCATCGCGCTGCTGCCGCATGCGAAGTTCGCGCCGACCGTGACGGGCTGGGAAGACACCGCCAAGGCCGTGACCAACGCGATGCAGTCGGTCTACCTTGGCAAGGCCAAGCCCGCCGATGCGCTGAACCAGGCGGCCACCGAAGCGAACAAGTCGCTCGGCAAGTAAGTCTGGCAAACAAGCCCTGATGGCAACACCGGCGCGCGCCTGAAGTTTCCGGCGCGCGCCGGAGCGCCTGAGAACCGACGTTTCGAAGCACTGACGATTCGACATGACTACGGGTCCCCTGAAGCCCTCGCCCGCCACAGCACCGGCCGGCGATGCCCCCGACCGATCACGCGCACGAACCCGCATGAGCCGACTACCCCGCGCCGTTTCCGCGCCCCGCGCGCCCTGGCTCCTGATCGTGCCGAGTCTCGTGCTCGCGCTCTTCATCATCAGCTATCCGATATTCAACATCGTGTACCAGTCGCTGCACGAGGTGTCGCGCTTCGGGCAGATTCGCGACTTCAGCGGCCTGCAGAACTTCTATAACGTGTTCGGCGACCCGGTGTTCATGAGCGCCCTGAGGAACACGCTGATCTGGACATTCTTCGTCGTGGTGGGGACGGTGGGGATTTCCGTGCCGGTCGCGCTCGTGCTCAATCAGGACTTTTACGGCCGCGGCATTGCGCGCACGATCGTCATGCTGCCGTGGTCCGTCTCGCTCACGATGACGGCCGTGGTCTGGCGCTGGGCGTTCAACGACGACTACGGCATGGTCAATGTCACGCTGCAGCGCCTCGGCCTCACTACGGGGCCGATCCACTGGCTCGCGACGCCCGAGTATGCGTTCCCGGTGGAAATCTGCGTGGGCATACTCGTGTCGATCCCCTTCACGACCACGATCCTGCTGGGCGGCCTTTCCTCGGTGCCGGGCGATATTTACGAAGCCGCGCGCATCGACGGTGCGAGCGCCTGGCAACAGTTCCGCAAGCTCACTCTGCCGCTGCTCAAGCCGTTCATCAACATGGCGGTCCTGCTGAACGTGATCTACGTGTTCAACTCGTTCCCGATCATCTGGGTGATGACGCAAGGCGGACCCGACGACAGCACGCATATTCTCGTCACTTACCTTTACGAACTCGGCTTCCGGTTAGGACGACCTGGCGAAGCGGCCGCCGTCTCGCTCATCATGCTCGTCATCCTGTTCGCCTTCTCGGTGGTCTACCTGCGCCTGCAGGCAAAACGCGGCAGCGCCGAAGGAGACCTGGCATGAACCGCAAGCTCAAACGCTCGATCTGGTGCTGGCTCGTGCTCTCGCCGCTCGTCGTGGCCGTGCTGTTCCCGTTCGCGGTGATGTTCTTCACCTCGTTCAAGCCGGCTTCGGAAGTGTTCGTCTATCCGGCGCGCTGGCTGCCGATGCAGTGGCGCTGGCAGAACTACGTCGACATGTGGCAGGCCGCGAACTTCGGCGTCGCGCTGCGCAACAGCATCGTGGTGAGCTGTCTTTCCACCGCGCTCGCGCTCGCCGTGAGCCTCCCGGCCGCCTATGCGCTCGCGCGCTTTCCGTTCCGCGGGCGCGGCCTGTACCGCCAGTTCCTGCTCGTCACGCAGATGCTCTCGCCGATCCTGCTCGTGGTCGGCCTGTTCCGGCTCGCCGCGATGATTCCGTACGGCGACGGCAATCTCGTCGATTCGAAGATCGGCGTGATCGTCTCTTATGCGGCGTTCAATATCGCGTTTGCCGTGTGGATGCTCTCGTCGTATTTCCAGACCGTGCCGCGCGATCTCGAAGAATCGGCGTGGCTCGAAGGCTGCAGCCGCACGGGTGCCGTGTTCCGCGTGTTCCTGCCGCTCGCGGTGCCGGCCGTGGTGGTCACGGCGATCTTCACGTTCATCAGCGCGTGGAATGAGTTCGCCGTGGTCTACACGCTGATCCGCTCGCCCGAGAACAAGACGCTCACGGTGCAGGTCACCGACATGGTGGCCGGCAAGTACACCGTGGAATGGCAGCTCGTCATGGCGGCCACGCTCGCGGCCACGCTGCCGGTTTCCGTGGTGTTCGCCTGGCTGCAGCGCTACATGGTGAAGGGACTCGCACTAGGCGCCGTGAAGTAACAGGAAGTCTCGCGCCTACTTGCTCAATTCATGGCCGATCACGCCGCCGGCCACGGCGCCGCCTACGGTGCCGACCGCGCTGCCGTTGGTGGCCCGGTTGCCGACGTAGCCGCCCGCGGCGGCGCCGCCCAGCGTGCAGGCTCCCGTGCCCGCTGCGGTGAGCACGACGGTGATGACGAGTGAGGCGCGCGCGGCGCTAAGGCGTCGTAGCCAGTTCATCGCCAATTCTCCTGATCGATGGTCCTGGCTTTTATGCCAGCAAGCATCGTGCCGCGCCGGCTTTCAGCCGTGGTGCAGATGCAGCAGGATCAGCGTGAGCGTGACGAGTGAACCGACTGTGGAATGCAAAATGGTACGCGACGTCACGCGCGCCTCGCGCCGGTAGTACTCGGCGAGCATGAACGGGCCGGTGCCCGTGGGCAGCGCCGCGAGCAACACTGCGATTTCCACGAGCGGGTCAGGCAGCCCGAATACGCGATCGGCCAGCCACCACGTGAGCAGCGGCTGCCCGACGAGCTTGCAGAGCGTGAGCCACCACGACGACTCGCGCGGCGCCTCGCCGCTCGCGCGACGCTCGGCGAGAAACAGCCCGAGGCTGACGAGCGCGCACGGGCTCGCCGCGCCGCCCAGGAGCTTGAGAAACGTTTCCGCGCTAGCGGGCAACGTGACATGCGCGGCCGAAACGACCGCCCCCAGCGCCGGCGCCACCAGCAGCGGATTGCGCAGCAGCGAGCGCACCACCTTGATGGCGAGCCGGTGCGGACGCCGCTCGCTTTGCAGTCCCGTTTCGATCAACACGATGGCAATGGCGAACAGCACGCAGACCACGAGGATCGTCGCGATGGTCGTGGGCGTGAGGCTCGACGGCCCGAAGGCGATCATGCACAGCGGGAAACCCACGTAACCGGTATTCGGATACGCGGCGGCAAGCCCGTCGATGCTCGCATCGGCGAGCGGGCGGCCGAGGAACACGCGCGCCCCCACCACGGCGACGAACACGGCGAGACCGGCAAGGCCGAAGGCGGCGACGAACGCCGGCTGATAGAGCTCGTGCCACGTTGCGTGCGCAAGGATATCGAAGAGCAGCGCCGGAAGTGCGAGCCACACGACAAAGCGGTTCAGCTCGGAAGCCGCGGCGGGCCCGAGGACATTCGTGCGACGGCAGGCGAAGCCCGCGAAAATGAGACCGAAAACCGGCAGGAGAATGGAAACGGCAGAAAGCATCGGGATTCTTGAATGCAAAGCGCGCGGACGTGCCGCGCGCCAGGGTGAAACGGAAGACGAACAGGTTCGCTAATCCATCGCCGCGTGACTCGTATCGACGGTGGCGGCGCTCGGGCCGGTGCGGATCAGAAAGAGCAGCGGAATCACGAGCAGCGTCGCCACGAACATCATCTTGAAGTCGTTCAGATACGCGATCATCTGGGCCTGCTGCGTGATCGACTGGTTGAGCACGGCGAGATCGTACCGCGAACCGCTTTCGAGCATCTGCTGAACCGCCGGATTGAACGGCGTGATGTTCGCGGTGAGGTCCGAATGCGCGATCTGCGTGCCGCGCGTGACGAAGGTCTGCACGATCGAAATGCCGATACTGCTACCGATGTTGCGCATCAAGCTATAGGTGGCCGTGCCGTCCGCGCGCAGTTGCGGTGTCAGCGTCGAGAACGTCAGCGCGGAAAGCGGCACGAACACGAAGCCGAGGCCAAAGCCCTGCACCACGCCCGGCCACACGATATCCGACGGCGAAAGCACGAGCGTGTACTGCATCATCTGCCAGAGCGCGTAGGCGGAGACCACAAAGCCGAACAGCAGCATAATGCGCGCGTCCACGCGTTTCAGTATGCGTCCGGCTATCAGCATGGCGACCATGGTGCCCGCGCCGCTCGGCGCGGTCACGAGCCCCGTAGTGGCGACCGGATAGCCCATGAGGTTCTGCAGCATGGGCGGCAGCAGCGCGCGCGTGGCGTAGAGCACTGCGCCGATCACGAAGATGAAGAGCGTGCCCGTAGCGAAGTTGCGGTCCTTGAGGAGCTGGTAGCGAAAGAACGTGCCGGGCCCCGAGGTGGCCGTATGCACGACGAAGAACGCGAAGGCAATGACCGCCACCAGCGCCTCGATGCGGATCTCCAGCGAGCCGAACCAGTCGAGCTGCTCGCCGCGGTCGAGCAAGGCCTGCAACGCGCCGATGGCAAGCGCGAGCGTGGCGAAACCGAACACGTCGAAGCGCTGCGTGCGGCCAGGCACGCGCGCGGGCATGAAAGTCGAGACGCCGAAAAACGCGAACAGGCCCACCGGCACGTTGATGAAGAACACCCAGCGCCAGTTGTAGCTATCCGTGAGCCAGCCGCCCAGCGTGGGCCCGAGCACGGGACCGACCATCACGCCCATGCCCCAGACCGCCATGGCCTGCCCCTGGCGCTCGCGCGGATTGATGTCGAGAAGAATGGACTGCGAGAGCGGCACGAGCGATGCGCCGAACACGCCCTGCAACAGCCGCGACGCGACGATCTCGCCGAGCGTTTCGGAAAGCCCGCACAGCGCCGAGGCCACGGTGAAGCCGGCAATCGCCATGCCAAGGAGCCGCTTGACGCCGTAACGGTCGGCGAGCCAGCCCGTGAGCGGCGTGGCGATGGCGGCGGCGACGATATACGAGGTGAGCACCCAGGTGATCTCGTCCTGGGAGGCAGACAGCGTGCCCTGCATGTGCGGCAGCGCGACATTGGCGATCGTGCTGTCCAGCGTCTGCATCAGCGTGGCGAGCATGATCGAGAGCGTGATCATGCCGCGATTGAGCGGGGCTTCCTTGACCGGCTCCGCCCGATGCTGCGCGGCGGTGCCGTCCTGCATGACTGCGGTCATCGTGCGGGTGTCTGGCGGCTATCTTGATTGGGGGGCGGAGCATGCCGAATTAATAAGCCTGCTTATTATACGACTCGCACCTGCTGACGCAATCGGTATCGCCAGGGACGCACGTGCGAAGGCGCGAGCCGCCCGCCCGTATAATCGCGCGATGACTACCGACCTCGAAAAGCGCTTTGGCTTCCTGGTCGTCGACGTGGGCCGGCTCTACGGCAAACGTTACGACGAGCTTGCGAAGTCGTCGCTCGAACTCACGCGTGCGCAGTGCCGCATGATCGCGTACCTCGCGCACTACGGCGACATGAACCAGGCGCGCCTCGCCGAACTGCTGGAAGTGGCGCCCATTTCCGCGGGGCGGCTGCTCGAGCGCATGGAAGAAGGCGGCTGGGTCGTGCGCACGCCCAACCCGGACGACCGCCGCGAATTGCTGGTGAGCCTGACGCCCAGGGCACAAGGCGTGCTCACGGGCGCGCGCCGCGTAGGTGACGAAGTCCAGGCGGAAGCCCTGGCGGGCTTCACGCCTGAAGAAGCTGAGCAGTTCGGCGCGATGCTTCAGCGGGTGCGCGCCAATCTCGGCGCGCTGGTGGAACGGTAACCCCGAGCGATAACTCGCGTTATCGCAGCCGCACGAGCGTGGACTTGAGTTCCGTGTACTTCTCGAGCGCGTGCAACGACTTGTCGCGACCGTTGCCGGATTCCTTGAAGCCGCCGAACGGGAAGTTCATGTCCCCGCCTTCGTCGTAGCAGTTCACCCACACCGTGCCCGCACGGAGCCTGCGCGAAATTTCATGCGCGTGCGTGAGGTTCGCGGTCCAGACCGCAGCCGCGAGCCCGTAGTCACTGTCGTTGGCAATGCGCACCGCTTCGTCGATCGTGCTGAAAGTGATGACCGACAGCACCGGCCCGAAGATTTCCTCGCGCGCGATCTTCGTGTCGTGATGCGTATCGAACACCGTGGGCTGCACGTAGAAGCCCCCACCCTCGGCATTCACGCGTTCACCGCCTGTCAGCAGCTTCGAGTCCTTGCGACCGGCTTCGATATAGCTCAGCACCCGCTCAAGCTGAATCTTGTCGATGATCGCGCCCATCGACACATCCGGATCGAGAGGATTGCCTGGCTTATAGGCCTTCGCCGCCTCGACGAGCTTCGCGAGGAATACGTCCTTGATCTCGTGATGGACGAGCAGGCGCGATCCCGCCGTACACATTTCACCCATGTTGTAGAAGATCGCGCCCGCCGCCGCGTTCGCCGCACGGTCGAGGTCCGGGCAGTCGTGCAGCACGATATTCGGCGACTTGCCGCCAAGCTCCAGCCACACGCGCTTGAGATTCGACTGCCCCGCGTACTGCATGATCTGCTTGCCCACGTTCGTCGAGCCCGTGAACGCAATGCAGTCCACGTCGCGATGCAGGCCGAGCAGCTTCCCGGGCTCCCCGCCACCGGGCAGCACGTTGAATACGCCGGCCGGAATGCCGGCCTCGTGCGCAAGCTGCGCCACGCGAATGGCCGCGAGCGGCGACTTCTCCGAAGGCTTGAGCACGACACTGTTGCCCGCCGCGAGCGCGGGCCCGAACTTCCACGAGGCCATCAGGATCGGGAAATTCCACGGCACGACGGCGGCGACCACGCCAATGGGCTCGCGCGTGACGAGGCCCACCAGATGATGATCGGCGGGCACGACTTCGCCACCCACCTTGTCGATGGCCTCCGCGAACCATTCCACACAATAAGCCGCGCCTGGCACGTCTACGGTCGTGGTGTCGCCAATCGGCTTGCCTGCGTCGAGCGTTTCGAGCAGCGCGAGTTCGTCGAGATGCTCGCGCATGAGCGCGGCCCAGCGCAGCAGAACGGCCTTGCGCGCACGCGGATTCAGGCCAGCCCAGACGCCTTCGTCGAACGCGCGGCGGGCAGCGCCGACCGCGGCGTCGACATCGGCTGCGCCGCAATCGGCCACGCTCGCGAGCACGCGGCCGTCGATCGGGCTCACGCAATCGAACGTGCGGCCCGAATATGCATCGCGATACGCGCCGTCGATGAATGCGCGGCCTTCGATCGGAAGCGTCGCGGCCCTGTCCTGCCAGTAAGCGAATGTTTTCTTTTCCATCAGGATGCCTCAATGATTTGCGATCCACCTTGCACGCTGCAACGCGGCGTCAGGTGAAACGGGTTCGCGCGATCAGGGAGTCAGAAGGTGGGCGGCGAGTTCGCCGACACCACTTCGCAGACTTCGTTCGCGCTGGGATTGCGAAACCGGTGCGGGAAGCGGCTTTCGAAATAGTAGCTGTCTCCGGGGTCGAGCAGCCAGGTCGTGCCCTCCACGGTCAGCTCGAGTTGTCCGGCGACCACCACGCCCCCTTCGTGCCCCGCATGCACCAGCATTTCAGGGCCGGTATCGGCCAGCGGCTGATAGACCTCGCGCATGATGCCCATGTTGCGGTCCTTCACATTCGCGCCGGCCAGATAGAACTCGATCGATTCGTTGCCGAGGTTCGGCATTTCGCCGCGCCGCGACACGACTTCTGTCCCTTCGGTCAGGTCAAATGTGAAGAATTCAGCGAGGCTCATCGGTATGCATTCGAGCAGCTTCTTGAGCGACCCCACCGAGGGACTGACGCGACTTTGCTCGATCAGCGAGATCGCACCATTGGTCACGCCTGCGCGCTTGGCGAGCTCGCGCTGCGACAAACCATAGCGTTTGCGGACATAACGTAGACGCGTGGCGACTTCGGATGACATGGAGGCGGACTCGGACACGATGAAGGACCGTTGGCAGTGAACGCGCGAGGAGAGGGCGCGGTGGACGTGTTGAATATTCTAATCAGTTTGCTTTATTTTGCGTCAGTACAAACCCCTGTAAGTTATTCGAAATATAAGTGCAGGAGCCGATATTTCGCACAGCGAGCTATTTCAAAGGGCTCTCGGGGAAAGTGCTGACATCAAAAACTTGAAAAAATAATTGACGCCCTTTTTGACTCGTATATGCTGAACTACAGGTCGAACACTGCATCGTTTCTATCGCGTTGCAACGCAAAAACCGCGTTTTATGCGAGGAACATAGCAAGTCGGCTGAGTTTGGAAAGCAATACATCGATGTCGTTCAATGTTTGATGCATCGCTGAAATTGACGACCTCGAATGCTTGAACCAAACGCCTTTTTCAACGCAACCAGTCGAGTGTTATTGTGAGAGTCCGTGGCCCTCTGGTGAGGTGGGATCGTAGTCATGCGAGGTGTCTTCGCAGTGACTGCACCGCCATCGCCGACGGCAGTAGCGGCAGGCTTGCCTCTCGCCTGTTCCTGTCCGTCTTCACGATCCTTTCCCGCCGCTCTGTTCGGCGTCACAACTCGGTCTCTGCACGCGCCTTCATTGCCGTCCACACGGACGAAGTCGCGTCGCTTCTGCCCTAGCGCCTCTCCTTCCCGCGCTGTTCGCTTTCTTCGCCGTCGTTGGTTCGCGAAGTGTCCTGTCGCGCCTTCGCGATGTGGCTGCGCACGCCTGAACACCGTTGCGCCTCACAACGGCAAGAAACGAACCGCCTACATGATCTCCACGCGCAGCGCCATCCGTTAGCGCCGCTGCGCGGAGCACACAGGGTTTGTAGTTTTGCGTCCCGCAAGGCTGCAAGGTCATGTCACGCCCGTAGCGCCGACACACTACGCACGGGCAAGCAAGCGAATCATTAGTCATGCGAACCAGACCATTAGTTGGCGTCACGGCCGACCGCACGATGATGGGAGCGCACGCGTCACATGTTGCCGGCGAGAAGTACATCGCCGCGGCTGTGGATGGAGCAGGCGCGCTCGCACTCGTGCTGCCCGCCCTGGGCGAGCGGCAGACTGCGGCAGACATTCTCGAAGCCGTGGACGGACTGCTTTTCACCGGCAGCTATTCGAACGTCGAGCCGCATCGTTACGGCGGCCCGGCAAGCGAGAGCGGCACGCTGCACGACCCCGCTCGCGACGCCACCACGCTGCCGCTCATGCGCGCCGCGATCGAGGCCGGCGTTCCGGTGCTCGCGATCTGCCGCGGCTTCCAGGAGATGAACGTGGTGTTCGGCGGCACGCTGCATCAGCAGGTGCACAACGTTGCGCGCTACGACGACCATCGCGAGAACAAGGACGATCCGCTCGACACGCAATACGGTCCGGCGCACGCGTTGAAGCTCGTGGAAGGCGGTGTGCTGCAACAGCTTGCGGGCGGCGCGCGCGAAGCACGCGTGAATTCGCTGCACGGTCAGGGCATCGAACGGCTGGGCGCGGGCCTCGTGGCCGAGGCATTCGCACCCGACGGCCTTATCGAAGCCGTGAGCGTCGCGAACGCACCCGGTTTTGCGCTTGGCGTGCAGTGGCACCCCGAATGGAAGTACGCCGACGACGCGCTGTCCACCGCTATCTTCCGCACGTTCGGCGAAGCCTGCCGCAACCACATGCTGGCCCGAATACCGGGCGGGGCCGGACACGACGTGGCGCATGCGCCGCGCGCCGCCCACGCCTGATGCCGGCCCATACAGAACAGAGAGAAAGATCATGCATGAAATCGACGAATTCCTGAAGAAGCACCACATCACCGAAATCGAAGCCATCATCCCCGACATGGCGGGGATTGCGCGCGGCAAGATCATCCCGCGCAGCAAGTTCGAATCGGGCGAGGCGATGCGCCTGCCGCAAGCCGTGATGATCCAGACCGTAACGGGCGACTACCCCGAGGACGGAAGCCTCACCGGCGTCACCGACCCCGACATGGTCTGTGTGCCCGACCCTTCGACGATCCGCATCATTCCATGGGCTGTCGATCCCACCGCGCAAGTGATTCACGACTGCGTGCATTTCGACGGCACGCCTGTCGAGATCTCGCCGCGCCGCGTGCTGCGCCGCGTGCTCGACCTGTATGCCGCGAAGGGCTGGAAGCCGGTGATCGCGCCGGAACTCGAGTTCTATCTCGTCGATATGAACAAGGATCCGGATATTCCGCTCGCGCCGCCCATCGGCCGTACGGGCCGTCCGGAAACGGGCCGCCAGGCGTATTCGATCGAAGCGGTGAACGAGTTCGATCCGCTGTTCGAAGACATCTACGAGTACTGCGATATTCAGGATCTCGAAGTCGATACGCTGATTCACGAAGTGGGCGCGGCGCAGATGGAGATCAACTTCCTGCACGGCGATCCGCTCAACCTCGCCGACCGCGTGTTCCTTTTCAAGCGCACGGTGCGTGAAGCCGCGCTGCGCCATCACATGTACGCCACGTTCATGGCCAAGCCCATGGAGAACGAACCGGGCTCGGCTATGCACGTGCATCAGAGCCTCGTTTCGGAGGAAAGCGGTCAGAACCTCTTCACGGGTTCGGACGGCAAGCCCACGGACATGTTCTACGCGTATATCGCTGGCATGCAGAAGTACACGCCAGCGCTCATGCCGATCTTCGCGCCGTACATCAACTCGTATCGCCGCCTTTCGCGTTTCATGGCCGCGCCGATCAACGTGGCATGGGGCTACGACAACCGTACCGTGGGCTTCCGCGTGCCGTACTCGTCGCCGGCTGCGCGCCGCGTGGAAAACCGCATTCCCGGCGTGGACACCAACCCGTACCTCGCGATCGCCGGCACGCTGGCCGCGGGCTATCTGGGGATGACGCAGCATCTCAAGCCCACCGAACCGCTCGTAAGCGACGGCTATTCGCTGCCCTACCAGCTGCCGCGCAATCTCGAGGAAGGCCTCACGCTGATGGGCTCGTGCGAGCCGCTCAAGGACATCCTCGGCGAGAAGTTCGTGCGCGCCTACCTCGCGCTCAAGGAAACCGAATACGAAGCCTATTTCCGCGTGATCAGTTCGTGGGAACGCAAGCACCTGCTGCTGCACGTGTAAAAACGAAAGGAGATACAGCAATGAGCTATCGAATCGACGCCCCGGCCAGCGCGCTGCAGGAAGTGCCGACGACGCTACGCGCGCAATCCAGCCGAACGGCGCGCTCGACGAGCGAGTACCGCGCGCTGGACGCCGCGCATCACATTCACCCGTTTTCGGATATGGGCTCGCTCAACCAGACGGGCAGCCGCGTGATCGTGAAGGCGAAAGGCGTATACCTGTGGGACTCGGAAGGCAACCAGATCATCGACGGCATGGCCGGGCTCTGGTGCGTGAACGTGGGCTATGGCCGCAAGGAACTGGCCGACGCCGCCTACGAGCAAATGCTGGAACTGCCCTTCTACAACACCTTCTTCAAGACCACGCACCCGCCGGTCATCGAATTGTCGGCGCTGCTCGCGCAGCTTTCGCCTGAGCCGTTCAACCACTTCTTCTATTGCAACAGCGGCTCCGAAGGCAACGACACGGTGCTGCGCATCGTGCATCAGTACTGGCTCACGCAAGGCAAGCCCTCGAAGAAGGTCGTGATCTCGCGCCGCAACGCGTATCACGGCTCGACCATCGCGGGCGGCACGCTGGGCGGCATGGGTTACATGCACGAGCAGATGCCCTCGAAGGTCGAGAACATCGTGCACATCGACCAGCCGTACTTCTATGGCGAAGCGCAAGGCAACATGTCGCCCGAGGAATTCGGCCTCGCGCGTGCGCAGCAGCTCGAAGCGAAGATTCTCGAAGTGGGCGCGGAGAACGTGGCCGCCTTCATCGGCGAGCCGTTTCAGGGCGCGGGCGGTGTAATCTTCCCGCCCTCGACCTACTGGCCGGAAATACAGCGCATTTGCCGCAAGTACGACATCCTGCTCTGCGCCGACGAAGTCATCGGTGGCTTCGGCCGCACCGGCGAGTGGTTCGCGCATCAGCACTTCGGCTTCGAGCCCGACCTCATCACGATGGCCAAGGGCCTCACGAGCGGCTACGTGCCGATGGGCGCGGTGGGCATTCACGACCGCATTGCGAAGGCGCTCATCGAGAACGGCGAGTTCAATCATGGCCTCACGTACTCGGGGCATCCGGTCGCCGCCGCCGTGGCCGTGGCGAACCTCAAGCTGCTGCGCGACGAAGGCATCGTCACGCGCGTGAAGAACGACACCGGCCCGTACTTCCAGCAACGCCTGCGCGAGACGTTCGCCAATCATCCGATCATCGGTGACATCTCGGGCGCAGGTCTCGTGGCGGGCCTGCAGCTCGCCGAAGATCCGAAGGCGCGCAAGCGCTTCGCGAATGGCGGCGACGTGGGCACGCTGTGCCGCGACTTCTGCTTCAACGGCAACCTCATCATGCGTGCCACGGGCGACCGCATGCTGCTCTCGCCGCCGCTCGTCGTCACGCGCGGCGAAATCGATGAAATCGTGTCGAAGGCGAAGAAGGCCATCGACCAAACCGCGCAACAACTGGGTCTTTCTTAACGCGACTTGTCCACGGCGGGCGGCGCAACGGGGTGCTGGGCCTCCCGCCGATCTTCATCTTCAGGGGAAAGCAACATGAGTGTTAGTCATCTTCGTCATGCGGTCGCGATCGCGGCCCTCGCAGCGTGTGCAGGCCTCACGGCCATTCCCAGCGCGCCAGCGCACGCGGCAGACGGCGATCTGAACGTCTACAACTGGTCCGACTACATTGCGAAAGACACGATCCCGAACTTCGAAAAAGAAGCGGGCATCAAGGTCAAATACGACAACTACGACAGCGACGACACGCTCCAGGCCAAGCTGCTGGCCGGCAGCTCGGGCTATGACATCGTCGTGCCCACCTCGAATTACATGGCCAAGCAGATTCAGGCGGGTGTCTACCAGAAGCTCGACAAATCGAAGATCCCCAACCTCGCGAACCTCGATCCCGTGCTCATGCACATGATCTCAGACGCGGACCCGGGCAACCAGTACGGCGTGCCCTGGGCGTTCGGCACCGATGGCATCGGCTACAACAAGCAGGCCGTGGAAAAGGCGCTCGGGCCGAACGCGCCGGTCGATAGCTGGGCGCTCGTGTTCGATCCGCAAAATCTCTCGAAGCTCAAGGGCTGCGGCGTGTCGTTCCTCGACCAGGCCGTGGACGTGTTCGCCGCGACGCTGCAATACATGCACAAGGACCCCAACAGCACGAACCCCGCGGACTATCAAGCCGCATTCGAAGTGCTGAAGAAAGTCCGCCCGTATATCACCCAGTTCAATTCGTCGGGCTATATCAACGACCTCGTGAACAACGATATCTGCGTTGCCGTGGCATGGTCGGGCGACGTCGGCATCGCGCACCGCCGCGCCGAAGAAGCCAAGCGCTCGTACGACGTCAAATTCTCGAACGTGAAGGAAGGCGGTCTGCTGTGGTTCGACGTGATGGTCATACCCAAGGACGCACCGCACCCCGAAAACGCGATGAAGTGGATCAACTACATCTCGGATCCGAAGGTCAACGCGCAGATCACCAACGAAGTGTTCTACCCGACGGCGAACAAGGCCGCACGCCAGTTCGTCACGCCGGCAGTCGCGCAGGACGCGACGGTGTACCCGTCGGAAGACGTGCTCAAGAAGATGACGCTGATGAAGCCGATGCCGGCCGACATCCTGCGCCTTGAAAACCGTCTGTGGGCCCAGTTGAAGACCGGCCACTGACGCGTTGATTCCCCCCTGAAGGAAACAAGAAGGAGACGACGCGGAAGAGGGATCGCTCGACCCCTCTCCGCCTGAAGTACGCAATTCCGAAGTCAGGCCGCGCAGCGCCGCCCCCCTGCTTTGACGACGCGCGCGAGCCTTTTCCGAGCTCCGTTCGCAGTACTAATCGCGAGTCGCGTCAGCGCCCCGTGCAGGCCGGCTCGCGCCTGAAAAACGTGTACTGCGATCAGAAAGGAACCAAGGTCAGATCATGAATTCGACGTCCAAAGTCAACGCCCCAGAAGCTTCGCGCGCCAACGCGACCCCGGCAACGAACGATGCGTTCGTGCGTATCGAAAACGTCGTCAAGAAGTTCGGCGATAGCACTGCCGTGGACAACGTGAACCTGAACATCGCCAAGAACGAGCTTTTTGCGCTGCTCGGCAGCTCGGGCTGCGGCAAGTCCACCCTGCTGCGCATGCTCGCGGGCCTCGAAACGGCCACGTCGGGCCGCATCTTCGTCGATGGCGAAGATCTCGCGTCGCTGCCGCCGTACCGCCGCCCCGTCAACATGATGTTCCAGTCGTATGCGCTCTTCCCGCACATGAGCGTGGAGTCGAACGTCGCGTTCGGCCTCAAGCAGGAAGGCGTGCCGAAGAACGAAATTCGCGAGCGCGTGGCCGACGCGCTCAACCTCGTGCAGATGGGCCGTTACGCCAAGCGCAAACCGCATCAGCTTTCGGGCGGCCAGCAGCAGCGCGTGGCGCTTGCGCGCTCGCTCGTGAAGCGCCCCAAGCTCCTGCTGCTCGACGAACCGATGTCGGCGCTCGACAAGAAGATCCGCCAGAAGACCCAGCTCGAACTCGTGAACATCATCGAGAAAGTCGATGTCACCTGTGTGATGGTCACGCACGATCAGGAAGAGGCGATGACCATGGCCAACCGCCTCGCCGTGATGAGCGAAGGCCGCATCGTCCAGATCGGCTCGCCCGGCGAAGTCTACGAATTCCCCAACAGCCGCTTCTCGGCCGAGTTCATCGGCTCGACCAACCTGTTCGAAGGCAAGGTCGTCGAGGACGAGCCCGATCACATCTTCGTGGAAAGCGAAGACCTCGAAACGCGCATGTACGTGAGCCACGGCGTGACCGGCCCGCTCGGCATGCCCGTGGGTATTTCGGTGCGGCCGGAGCGCGTGCGCGTAACGCGCGAGAAGCCCGGCACGCCGCACAACTGGGCGCGCGGCGTGGTCACGGATGTCGCCTACATGGGCAGCTATTCGCTTTATCACGTGCGTCTGCCGGGCGGCAAGGTGGTCGTCTCGAACCTCTCCAGTTCGCACCTCATGAACGATGGCGCGCCCGCCTGGAACGACGATGTCTACGTGTCCTGGTCGCCGGCCAGCGGCGTCGTGCTCACGCAGTAAGGAGACCTCCATCATGAGTACCACCATTCCCGCCACGCCCGGCTCAGGCCGCGCCGCCGCAGATGCTCGCCGGGGCGCGCTCGCGCGCTTCTTCTCGCGCTTCGTGCCCTCGGGCCGCACCGCCGTGATCGGCGTGCCGTTCATCTGGCTCACGCTGTTCTTCGCGCTGCCGTTCGTGCTCGTGCTGAAGATCAGCTTCGCCGACCAGGTGATGGCCGTACCGCCCTACTCGAATCTCATCGAGATGAAGGACGGCGTGGTGCACTTCGCGCTGCAGCTGGGCCACTACGCGTTCCTGCTGCAGGACAGCCTGTACATCGCCACGTACATCAGCTCGCTGAAGATGGCGGCAGTCTCGACGATCTTCTGCCTGTTGATCGGCTACCCCATCGCCTACTACATCGCGCGCTCGAATCCGGCCACACGCAACCTGCTCATGATGGCCGTGATGCTGCCGTTCTGGACTTCGTTCCTGATTCGCGTGTACGCGTGGATCGGCATTCTCAAGGACGACGGCCTGCTCAACCACGCGCTCATGGCCATCGGCCTGATCCACTCTCCGCTGCGTCTCTACCACAGCGACGCGGGCGTCTACATCGGCATGGTCTATTCGTACCTGCCCTTCATGGTGATGCCGCTATACGCGCACCTCGTGAAGATGGACCTCACGCTGCTCGAAGCCGCCTACGACCTGGGCGCGAAGCCCTGGGTGGCCTTCACACGGATCACGCTGCCGCTCTCGAAGAACGGAATCATCGCGGGCAGCCTGCTCGTGTTCATTCCCGCCGTGGGCGAGTACGTGATTCCCGAACTGCTCGGCGGCGCCGACACGCTCATGATCGGCCGCGTGATGTGGGACGAGTTCTTCAACAACATGGACTGGCCTATGGCGTCCGCCGTCACCGTCGCGATGGTGCTGCTGCTGCTCGTGCCGATGGCTCTCTTCCAGCACAACCAGGTCAAGGAACTGGAGGACCGCAAATGATCAAGCCCAATCGCGCACTCTCCGCAGGGGTGCTCACGCTCGGCATGCTGTTCCTGTATATCCCGATCGTCAGCCTCGTCGTTTATTCGTTCAATGAGTCCAAGCTAGTCACCGTCTGGTCGGGCTTCTCGCTGAAGTGGTACGCCGCCCTGCTGCAGGACGACGAACTGCTCAGCGCCGCGTGGCTGTCGCTGAAAATCGGTCTGATGACGGCGTTCGCCTCTGTCGCGATCGGCACATGGGCCGGCTACGTGCTCGCCCGCATGGGCCGCTTCAGGGGCTTCGCGTTCTTCGCGGGCATGATCAACGCGCCGCTCGTAATTCCCGAGGTCATTCAAGGCATCTCGCTGCTGCTCCTCTTCGTTGCAATGGAGCAGTTGCTCGGCTGGCCAAAGGGACGTGGCGTACTGACCATGTGGATCGGCCACGTGATGCTGTGCGTGTCGTATGTCGCGATCATCGTGCAGTCGCGCGTGAAGGAGATGAACAAGTCGCTCGAGGAAGCCGCACTCGATCTCGGCGCCACGCCGCTCAAGGTGTTCTTCGTCATCACGCTGCCGCTCATCTCGCAGGCCCTGCTCTCGGGCTGGCTGCTCTCGTTCACGCTTTCGATCGACGACCTCGTGCTGTCCGCGTTCCTTTCCGGACCGGGCTCGACCACGCTGCCGCTCGTCGTGTTCTCGCGCGTACGTCTCGGCCTGAACCCGGAGATGAACGCGCTCGCCACGCTCTTCATCAGCGCGGTAACGATCGGCGTGATCGCTGTGAACCAGCTGATGAGCGCACGCGAGAAGAAGCGCATGCGCGACATGCAACTCGCCTTCGTCCAGCCCGATGCCGCCGAAGCCAGCACGCCAGCCGCCGCCCCTGCCGGCGCGGTGGGTGCGCCGATCGGACGGCGCGCGGCGTGACGAGCAATCCATAAGAAGCCCTATGCGACCCGTGCGGGTGGCGGCGCGCGCCGCCCGCCGCGCCCCAGCCACACGCCGAAGTATCTGTATTAACGACCAACAAGGAGAATTCCAATGAAGAAGAAGTTAATCTGTCTGCTGGTGGCCGGGGCGTTGCCAGGGCTCGCCTTTGCCGACTCGACCAGCGAACAGATCAAGGCCCTGCAGGAGCAGCTCAACGCCCTGCAAAAAGAGGTCAAGTCCCTGAAGACCGAGCTGGCACAGTCGAAGAGCAGCGGCAAGGTGGTAGCCGCAGCACCGGTGACACCCGTAGCCGCAGCAGCGCCGGTCGACATCAGCTCGCCCGACTACGGCAAGGCGCAGGCGAACCTGACCAACGACCAGGTCGATGCGATGAAGCAGCAGATCGCGAACCAGCAGCTCAAGGTCGATTCGCTCACCGACGCCGCCAACACCGGTCCGCTCGCGGGCCTGTCGATCACCGGCTACATCGACCCGACGTACATTTACAACCGTGCACCGGGCACCTCGTCGTTCCTGTTCGCGAACCACACGGGTTCGTATAACTACTTCAACAGCACGTTCGGCGATGTCTATCTCGACATCAAGAAGACCTTCGGCGTGGGCCCGATGGCGCCTTCGGCCGAAATCACGCTCATGCCCAACCGCGGCAACGGCATCACGCTGCTGCAGAACGAGCACGGCGAAATTGGCAACAACATCCTGAACACGGCAGTCGTTACCGTGCCGGTGACTGCCACGGGCACGTTCGTCGCCGGTCTCATGCCGAGTTTTGGCGGCTACGAGGTGCAGCAGTCCAACCAGATGCTCACGCTCACGCATAACCTGCTCTATGACTTCTCCGATCCGGGCAGCTATGTGGGTATCGGCTGGAACTACACACCGAGCGGCAGCCAGTGGGCGTTCAAGTTCATGATCGGCAACGAGCAGTACCGCACCAATGGCGCGGTCGTGCAGACGGGCCAGAACGCGCTGGGCGACCCGATCACCACGAGCAACAGGATCCCGACGTTCACGGCGCGAGCCGACTACACGTGGTCTAGCGCACTCGACATCGGCGGCTCGTTCAACATCGGCCGCCAGACGCTGCCGAGCGCGTTCGATTCGACGACGGGTCAGGCCGTGTACGGCGTGGGTGGCCAGGCATCGAGCTCGGGCGGCTACTTCTTCTTCGGCGAAGTGGACGCAAGCTACACGCTCGCGGACATCCAGTACAACGCCGAAGTCGATTACGGCCAGCAGCAGCGCGCGGCATTCAACGGCGGCAACGCGCAGTGGTACGGCTTCTCACTGCTCGCGCACCGTAAGTTCTTCGCACCGGTGGTGGGCCGCATGGGCGTGACGGCGCGCTACGACCTGCTCGCGAACGGCAAGAACGGCGGTGGTGGCGGCGGCATCGTGCTCAACTCGAACGGCATGGATACGGCCAACGGCTTCGGCATTGGTGCGGACTGCCTGGCAAACTCGAAGGCGGGCGGCGGCTTCGGCTTCGAGTGCAAGGGTGCAACACGTCAGGACGTCGCGCTCGACCTGCTGTTCTTCCCGACGCAGCAGATCCAGGTGAAGGTGGAATATCGCCACGACTGGGCCACGCAGCGCGTGTTCCTGAACAGCGACGGCTCGTACAGCAAGAGCAACGACTTGCTGGGCGCGCAGTTCATCTACTCGTTCTGATGAAGTCGCGGCGGGCGGCGGCCTCGTGCTGTCGCCCGCTGTTTCCTGATTCGCTTTCCGCTATGCTCAAATTCGCCAATCAGCCTCATGCCCCGTCCTGGTACGCGGCCACCGCAAACGACACCACCGCGCACCCGGTGCTCGAAGAGGCGCTCGATGCCGATGTCTGCGTGGTCGGCGCCGGCCTCACAGGGGTTTCCGCCGCGCTGAACCTCGCCGAACGCGGCCACCGCGTCGCGCTCGTGGAAGCCTCGCGAGTGGGGTGGGCCGCAAGCGGGCGAAACGGCGGGCAGTTGATCGGCGGTTTTGCCTGCGATATCGACACGTTCGCGCAGTTCATGCCCGAAGCGGAGGTCCGGCAGATCTGGGACATGGGCCTGGAGACGCTCGACATCGTGAAGCGGCGCGTCAAGCAGCACAACATCGACTGCGCGCTCACGGAAGGCTATTTCACCGCCGCAAACAAGGCGCGCGACGTGGATGCGCTCAAGCGCTGGCGTGACGAGGCGGCGCAGCGCTTCGGCTACGACCGGTTCCAGTATGTAGACGGCGACGGTGTGGGACGCTACGTCGCGTCGTCGCGCTATCCGGGCGGCCTCTACGATCCCGATAGCGGGCATCTGCATCCGCTCAACTACACACTTGGGCTCGCGCGTGCGGCGATCGAAGCGGGCGTGCGCGTGTACGAAAACAGCCCTGTCACGCGACTGCGCGAAGAAAACGGTGCGCATGTGGTCGAAACCGCGCGTGGCAGCGTGCGCGCGAAGTTCGTCGTGCTCGCATGCAATACGTATCTGGGCGATCTCGCTCCCGCGCTCGCGCGCAAGATCATGCCCGTGGGCACTTATGTGATCGCCACCGAAAAACTCGGCGCCGAACGCATGAATGCGCTGATGCCCGCCCAGGCTGCCGTATGCGACAGCCGCTTCGTGCTCGACTACTTCCGTCCCGCTGCGGACACGCGCCTGCTCTGGGGCGGCAAGGTGAGCTATTCCACCTTCGCACCGCCCAATCTGGGCGAAGCCATGCGCCGCGACATGCTGAAGACGTTTCCGCAACTCGCCGACGTAAAGGTGGATTACGCGTGGGGCGGCTACGTGGACATCACGATGAACCGCGCGCCGCACTTCGGCCGCCTCTCGCCCACCGTGTACTTCGCGCAGGGCTTCTCGGGTCACGGCGTGAACGCCACGGGACTCGCTGGCACGCTGATCGCCGAGGCGATCCACGGCCAGGCCGCGCGCTTCGACCTGTTCGGCAAGGTCCGTCACCGCGATTTCCCGGGCGGCGCTACACTGCGAACCCCTGCCCTCGTGCTCGCGATGGCGTGGTATCGGATGAAGGACCTGCTTTGATGACACTCGACCTCGACGCCCAGGCGGACGCCCTCGCCCGCCACTCGTACTACGAAGCCACCGCCACGCGCCCCGCCGACGACGACCCCGTGCTCGAAGGCACGCTCGACGCCGACGTCTGTGTGATCGGCGCGGGCTTCGCCGGACTCTCGGTCGCGCTGGAGTGCCGCGCACGCGGCCTTTCGGTCGTGGTGCTCGACGCCCATCGTCCCGGCTGGGGCGCCTCGGGCCGCAACGGCGGGCAGACGCTCGTGGGCTTTGCGAAAGACGAAGTGCTCGAAAAGCAGCTTGGCGCGCAAGGCATACGTGCGGCGTGGGCGCTCTCCATCGAGGGCGTGAACCTCGTGCGCGAGCGCATCGCCCGCTATGGCATCGATTGCGACTTCACGCCGGGCTATCTGACCGTTGCGACGAAAACGAAGCGCGTGCCCGATCTACGCGCATGGATGGACGCCGCACGCACGCGCTGGGGCTACGATCGACTCGAATGGCTCGACACCGACGCCACGCGCGCACGGGTGGCGTCGCAGCGTTATATCGCGGGGGTCTACGATCCCGTCTCGGGGCATCTGCATCCACTCAAGTACTGTCTTGGCCTCGCCGACGCAGCGCGCCGCGAAGGCGCGCGACTCTTCGCGCATACGCGTGCGCTCGAAGTCGTACGCGGCGCGCGGCCCGTGGTCAGAACGACGCACGGCGAAGTACGCTGCCGCTTCGTGGTGTCGTGCTGCAACGCCGCGCCGGGCGGCGTGCTGCCCGGCAGCGTGGCCGCGCGTATCGCGCCGATCGCCTCGTACATCATCGCGACCGAGCCGCTGGGGCGCGAGCTGGCCGACTCGTTGATCGCGCAACGTTCAGCCGTATGTGACAACAACTTCTTTCTCGACTACTTCCGGGTCTCGGCGGACAACCGCATGCTGTTCGGCGGCCGCGCCGATTCGACCGGTGCCGCGCCCGAGCGCCTTACAGCGGCCATGCAAACGCGCATGAGCGATACCTTCCCGCAGCTCGCCGGTGCGCGCGTGGAATACGCATGGGGCGGCTTCGTCGATGTCACACGCAACCGCGCGCCCGACTTCGGCGCGATCGACCCGAATTATTACTATGTGCAAGGCTTTTCGGGGCACGGCGTGGCGCTCACGGGCATGGCGGGGCGTCTCGTTGCGCAGGCCATCGTCGGCGAGCGCGCCTCGTTCGATCTGTTCGCGCAGCTGCGGCACGCGCGCTTCCCCGGCGGCCCCGCGTGGCGGCGGCCCGCGCTCGAAATCGGCATGCTCTACCACCGTGTGATGGAAATGTTCTGACGCGGCACGCCCTGCACGTTCCGCCGGCCTGTTATACCCTTGCGAAAGTCCGCCGCGCTCGCGCGGCGCACGCACTTCCTCTGCTTGAAACGCCTATTCGCAAGGAGCACCAGCAATGGATTACGTCAGGTTCGGCTCGACAGGGCTGCAGGTTTCGCGTCTTTGTCTCGGTTGCATGACCTACGGCGTGGCCGAACGCGGCGCGCACCCGTGGACGCTCGGCGAGGACGCCAGCCGCCCGCTCATCCGTCAGGCGCTCGACGCCGGCATCAACTTCTTCGACACCGCGAACACCTATTCGGACGGCACCTCGGAGGAGATCGTCGGGCGCGCGCTGCGCGACTTCGTCAAGCGCGACGACATCGTGCTCGCCACGAAGGTGTACAACCGCATGCGGCCCGGCCCGAACGGCCAGGGCCTGTCGCGCAAGGCCATCCTCACGGAAATCGACCATAGCCTCAAGCGCCTCGGCACCGATTACGTCGATCTCTACCAGATCCATCGCTGGGACTACAACACGCCCATCGAAGAAACGCTCGAAGCGCTGCACGATGTCGTGAAGGCCGGCAAGGCGCGCTATATCGGCGCTTCTTCCATGCACGCGTGGCAGTTCAGCAAGGCGCTCTACACCTCGCGCCTAAACGGCTGGACCGAATTCATCAGCATGCAGGACCACGTGAACCTGCTGTATCGCGAGGAAGAGCGTGAAATGCTGCCGCTGTGCGCCGACCAGGGCATTGCCGTCATGCCATGGAGCCCGCTCGCGCGCGGCCGCCTCACGCGCGACTGGAACGAGACGAGCGAGCGCGAGGCCACCGACAAGTTCGGCAAGACGCTCTATGGCGCCGATGCGGACAAGGCTATCATCGATGCGGTCGCCACCATCGCGCGGGCTCACGACGTCCCGCGTGCGCAGGTCGCGCTCGCGTGGCTGCTGCACAAGCCCGCCATCACGTCGCCGATCATCGGCGCCTCGAAGCCACAGCACATCGAAGACGCTGTGGCGGCGCTTTCGCTCAAGCTCTCGGACGAAGAGATCAAGACACTCGAAGCGCCGTATCTGCCGCATGTGATTGCGGGCCACCAATAAGCGATGGAGCCGCTGGCAGACGTTCGCGCACGATGCGCGCGAGCGTCTGCATGAGCGCGTCGGCGACCTCCGGCGGCGTTTCCGCATAGCCGAGCAGGAAGCCGTTGTAGCGCGCGGCGTCCGGTGCATCGACGCAATACGCGCTCAGCGGCGAAAGATGCAGGCCGTGTGCGCGCGCGGCTTCGCTCACATCGGCGTCGGCGAGCGGCGCGTCGAGGCGTACGCTCAAATGCATGCCGCCCGCGTCCGCCGACACCGTCATCACGCCGGCCAGATGTTTGTCGATGGCGGCGACCAGACCGTCGCGGCGCTCTTCGTAGAGCTTGCGCATGCGCCGCAAATGGCGCGCGTAACGCCCGCTTTCGATGAATTCCGCGAGCGCCAGTTGTTCCGCCACGCGCCCCTGGCGCACGAGTGTGTGGTGCGCCTGCGCGAACTGCGCGGCCACACGCCGCGGCACGATCATGAAGCCGATGCGCAGCGCCGGAAACAGCGTCTTGCTGAAGGTGCCGAGATAGATTACGGGCGCGTCGTCGGCGAGGCCCTGGATCGACGGCAGCGGCGGCCCGTCGTGGCGCAGCTCGCTGTCATAGTCGTCCTCGACGATCCACGCGCCGCACGCGCGCGCCTGCTCGATCAGCGCGAGCCGCCGCTCGAGGCTCAGCACGCAGCCCAGCGGATACTGGTGCGACGGCGTGAGATAGACGAGTCGCGGCGGCCGCTCGCGCCAGTCCTCGGGGCGCGTCGACATGCCCGCCGCATCCACACTCATCGGCACGAGTTGCAGCCCCGCGGCCGTGAACGCCACGCGCGCGCCGAGGTAGCCCGGATTTTCGATCCACGCGCGTTCGCCCTCGTCCGCGAAGAGACGCGCACACAGGTCGAGGCTCGACTGCGTGCCGTCCGTGACGAACACCTGGTCGGGCTGGCAGCGCACGCCGCGCGACACGCGTACGTATTGCGCGATTGCCTGACGCAGTGCGGGCATGCCCGCGCTGTCGCCATAGCCGAGATCGTGCGCGCGCAACTCGCGCAGCGCGCGTTCGACCGCCGTGCGCCATTGCGCGTAAGGAAACGCGTCGAGCGCGGGCACGCCTGGGCGCAGCGCCTTCGAGCCGTCGCGGCCCGCGCGGCGCGGCGGCAGTTCGCGCACGCGGCGCGCAAGCGCAGGCACGGGTTCTTCGCGCTGCGTGGTCTGGGCCGGGGTTGCGACTGCACCGGCGCTGACCGCGTTGACGACCGAACCGTGGCGCGTCGCGCTGACGAAGCCCTCTTCCACGAGCCGCTCATACGCATAGAGCACCGAGTTGCGCGCGATGCCTAGCTGCTCCGCGAGCGCGCGGCTCGACGCGAGGCGCGTGCCTCGGCCAATGTCGCCGTCGAGAATCGCACGGCGCAGGCTCTCGTAAAGCAGGTCCTGCTGCGTGAGCTTGCGCACGGCACGCTTCGCATAGGCCGTCATCATCAACGCGTAGTCCAAACCCGTGGCTCCATTGTTTTTAGTTTCTGTGGGACTAACAATGGTGCCACAAGTCGCTTACGCTTGGGAGTCCGGGAAAGCCTGTGAACAAGGAGACAACACATGACCGACACGACGCTTGTGGTCCGCGCCGTCGCACCCGACGATTTCGCCGCATGGCTGCCGCTCTGGGACGGCTACAACCGCTTTTACGGCCGCTTCGACGCCACCGCGCTGCCGGAGCACATCACGCGCACGACCTGGTCGCGCTTCTTCGACGGCTACGAGCCCATGCACGCGTTCATCGCCGTGCGCGGCGAACGCGTGCTCGGCCTCGTGCACTTCATCTATCACCGCAACACGATTCTGGAAGGGCCGATCTGCTATTTGCAGGATCTCTTCACCGTGGAAGACGCGCGCGGCCAGGGCGTGGGCCGCGCGCTGATCGAGGCCGTGTATGCGCACGCGAAGGCGTCGAATTCGGCGCGCGTGTACTGGCACACGCACGAGACGAATCACACGGCCATGCGGCTTTACGACGACGTGGCCGTGAAGCCTGGCTTCGTCATGTACCGCAAGGACGTTTGATGGGGCGTCTGAAGCGCCTCAGGCGAGATCCTTGAGCAACGAGGCACGCACCTCGCCGTCGATGGTCTGGGTCGGCACGCGGTAATTCGGATGATCGCAGCCTATCGTGAGCGCGGCGCCTTCGCGCAAGCGCGTTTTCATCTGCGGCGTGAGTTCGAAGCGAACGAAATGCACCGCCGAAGTCTTTTCGGCGTTCTCGCGTTCGAGGTCCTCGTCGGCAATCGCGTAGACGGGCGGCTCGCCATCCACCTGGACGAACACCTTGTCCTCGATGCCGATCAGCCGCGCCAGCGCCGCGCGCCGCTCGACTTCACTCGCGTATTCGAGCTGCATGGTCGCCTTCAGGTTGCCGCCGTCGGGCACGAGCGGCAGATAGGCTGCGAGTTCGCCCTGAATGCCGTCTTCGTCGAAGATCTTTTCGATGTGTAGCATCTCCTGAATCTGGTAGCGGATCGTCGTCTCGTCCTCGAACAGGAACGTGAGGTGATTGCCGAGCGATACCACGCGCTGCTTTTTGTGCTCGATGATGCGTTTGCGCATGTCGCCCCGCACCCTGGCGTAGGCTTCCAGCGTCAACAGCGAATTTCTCGCGATCGTCATGAGTCGTGCCTCGTGAATGTTGCGGGTTGGCGTCGGGGCCTAGATGCCATAGGCGCGGCGCAGCAAGCTAATGGGGTGAGCGAGCGGCGGCTCGCCTAGCTGGTTCTCTTCGATGCCCTGCGCAATGTGATGCCCCGCAAGCTGGCAATCGGACGAGATGAAATTCGGTTCGGCCTGCCCCATCTGCTTGAACACGGGCGTGCCGATCTTCATCGACATGGCGTGGAATTCCTTCTTCACGCCGAACGTGCCCGCGTGGCCCGAACAGCGCTCGACTACGGTCACTTTTGTTTCGGGCACGAGCGAAAGCAGATCGAACGTCTTGCGGCCGATGTTCTGCACGCGCGCATGACACGGCACGTGATACGACACGTTGCCAAGCGGCGCACGGAAATCGGTCTTGAGCAGGCCGTCGCGATGACGCGCCACGAGATACTCGAACGGGTCCCAGAACGCGTCGCTCACGGCTTTCGTGTTGGCATCGTCGGGGAACATCAGCGGCAGCTCATGCTTGTACATGAGGACGCAACTCGGCACCGCGCCGATCAGCGCATAACCTTCGCGCGCGTAACGCGCGAGCATCGGCATGTTCTGCGCCTGCTTGTGCGCCACGCCCTCCAGATTGCCCTGCTCCAGCAGCGGCATGCCGCAGCACCATTCGCTCTTCACTAGCTCGTAGGGAATCTCGTTGTGGTCGAGCACCGCGAGCAGATCGTGGCCGATGCCGGGCTCGTTGAAGTTCACGTAACACGTCGCGTAAATGGCGACCTTGCCCGGCGTGCGCTCGCCGTCGCGCACGTCGCTCGAGCCCGCGCGTTTAGCAACGTTACGAAACTTGTGTGTAGCGAAATCGGGCAGCCACGCCTTGCGATCGACGCCCAGCATCTCTTCCATCGCGCCGCGCATCGCTTTCGTGTGATTGATCGCGTTGACCGTTTGCGTCACGACGGGAATGCCGGCGATCTGGCCGAGCGCGTCGGTATTCGAGAGCACGCGATCGCGCAGCTTCACTTCGCCCTTGCGGTAATGAACGGCCTTGGCACGCAGCATCAGATGGGGAAAGTCCACGTTCCACGGATGCGGCGGCACGTAGGGGCACTTCGTCATGTAGCAGAGATCGCACAGGTAACACTGGTCGACGACCTTGTCGAACGACGCCTTGTCGACGTCGTGCGCTTCGCCGCTATCGGTTTCATCGACGAGATCGAACAGCGTGGGAAACGCGCCGCATAGCGACACACAGCGCCGGCAGCCCGCACAGATATCGAACACGCGCGCGAGTTCCGTATCGAGCTGGCCCTGGTCGTAAAAAGCGTCGGAGCGCCAGTCGAGCGGATGGCGGGTTGGCGCTTCGAGACTGCCTTCCTTGTGGGGCATGACGTCTCCTTCTTTTATTTATCAGCCCAATACACGGCTAGGTGGGCGCGCGCGAACGCGCGCCGGTGCTTGCCCGGCACGCGAAACAAAAGCGCGCGCGTCATGGGCGCGTGCCGTCAGGCACGCGGCGATGCCCAATGCGCCTCAGTCCGCCAGCACGTCCAGCGCCTTCGTATAGCGGTTGGCGTGGCTGCGCTCCGCCTTGGCCAGTGTCTCGAACCAGTTCGCGATTTCGTCGAAGCCTTCGTCGCGCGCGACCTTGGCCATGCCGGGGTACATGTCGGTGTATTCGTGCGTTTCGCCCGCAATGGCCGCCTGCAGATTCAGACGCGAGGTGCCGAACGGCAGCCCGGTGGCCGGGTCGCCTACCGCTTCCAGATATTCGAGGTGGCCGTGCGCGTGGCCGGTTTCGCCTTCAGCGGTCGAGCGAAACAGCGCCGCGACATCGTTTTGTCCTTCTACGTCGGCCTTGGCTGCGAAATACAGATAACGGCGGTTGGCCTGTGATTCGCCGGCAAATGCATCCTTGAGGTTCTGTTCCGTCTTCGAGCCCTTTAGCTGTGCCATCTGTGCCTCCATCGTTCGACCTGAAATGTGGGGACGCGACGCCATTCGCCTCGTGCAATGCAGCATGCGTGGGCGACTTCGCCGCACTATTAATCTAGGTTGTGGCGTTTGCGTTCCCAATTGTGAATTTCAATCCCAGCGATAGCGTAGCGGGGTTTACGCGAGCCGAAATGCGCGGAAAGGGGGAGGGTTCAGGCACGCGCCGTGCGCGCGACGAACTGTCCTGCACTCTTCACTTTGCGCGCGCGCGGAGTCGTCCTAGACTTGGAAATTGCCGACGCGCCCGATCAATTTTGCGGAGATGCCATGCGACTTACAATCTTGATCAACGGTTCCGATCCGACCGTCAATCACGACTATGCAGTGCTCTGGCTCGATACCGACCAGCAACGCTGGTCCCGCGAGTCTCACGAAGGGATCGACCTGCCAGAATGGGGTGAATTGCGCGACGTGAATGGTGTCACGTCGCTGTGCGCACCGCTCGAAAACGAGCCGCTGTGCACGTTACGCGGCCTGCATGTAAACCGCCGCCAGGAAATCAGTTCAGCACACGGCGACGCGACATGGTCGTGCGAAACCTCGCACTCGCCGATGGAGGGCCAATGGCGACTCCAGGCTGTGGACCGTCAGATGGTCCGCGCCGAGCATTCGCTTTTTGCAGGCTGAGTCGTTGTTGATGATCTGACCGATTGAATGCAGGCGGCATCATTTGCCGCCTCGCTCCTCGCGCAGCAACGCAACGCTGCCGCGCTCATTGCAGCTGTTTGTGCGTCACCTCTCGCTTGCGCCCGCCCTTGAGCGGGCGCGCGTTTTTTTGCGCCCGCATTTTTTCTCCCGCCTCCACGCGCGTCATGCGCCCGCTATACTTTCAGCCCGCTTGATCCTACCCCAGTCCAGCCTGTCCTTTCGATGAAGAAGCTGTTTGCCTCGCTTGTTGCCTCCCTGCTGCTCGCCGCCGCGAGTCATGCAATAGCCGCACCGGCCTGTTCGCAATTCGTGCCCGACGGCCAGTTCCCAACGCTCACGAATCAGCGCATGGCGCCGAAAACGCGCATGCTCTGCTATTCGGATTTTGCCGTGCTGCATTCGGGCGTCACGCACGGGCCGTTGTGGTCCGCCGAGCATCTCACGCGCGACCACCTCGAAGCCGCGAAGGACATGACGCGCACGAACCGCTTCTTCGAGGACGACCGCCTGCCCGAAGGCGAAGGCGCGACGCTCGCCGACTACAAGCGCAGCGGCTTCGACCGCGGCCACATGAGCCCCGCAGGCAACCGCTGGAATGCACAGGCGATGGCGGAATCGTTTTCACTCGCCAATATCGTTCCGCAGAATCGCGACAACAACCAGCGCCTTTGGGCCCATATCGAAAGCGCCGTGCGCAAGCTCGCGTCGAAGTATGGCGAAGCCTATGTCGTGACCGGTCCGCTGTTCACTGGCGCACAGCTCCAGACGATCGGCGCGACGCGCGTGCTCGTGCCGACGCAGATCTTCAAGGTCGTGTACGTGCCTTCGCAGCAGCTCGCGTTCGCGATCGTCGCGGACAATACGGCTGTCGATCGTTACGACGTGCGCTCGGTGCGCGATCTCGAAGCGCAGAGCGGCATTTCATTCCCCGGAATTCCGGCGAATGTCGCGGCGAAGGAAAAAGTTTCGTTCAATGGCCGCGGCTTTGCCGTGAGCAAATGGGGCCGGTAGGCGCGCCCCCCATTACGCATAAGGAGGATCACAAGGTGTTCGACGCATATGCAAACGACAACGACGTGCTCAACGTGCAAGGCGACGCGCTCACGCTCACGAACGGCACGACGCGCGTGACACTCGCCGGCACGCTCGAACTCACGCGCGACAAGCGCGGGCTCGCCGCTGCGCTGGCGCTGAAGGCGGCGCTCGACGACGTCGTGAAGACACTGCAGGCCGATCCGCACCTGCCCGCGAAGGTTGCCGACGAGCCGGACCGGAAGCCCGGGGTCGTCGACAATCCGTTCAACTGATCAGGCCCACGCGAAGCGCACGCTTTAGAACGGCTTGCCTTCGCTCTCGCTCCAGGCGCGCGCCATGAGCGTGTTCGAGGGCAGCGTTTCGTCGAGCAGCTTCTTCGCGCTCTGTGCCCCCGCGATCGGCAGGCCGGTGGGATCGATCGCGCCGATCTGCGCGAGCACCGACGCCTGATCCCAGTAGATGTGCTCGTTATAGAGCTTGTTGCCGCGAAAGCAGATCACGGCGAGCATCGGCACCTCGAAGTACTTGCCCGTGGGCGCGAGGCCCGGCAGCAGCCAGTCGATCTCGCGGTCGTGGGTGCAGCAGAAGATGAACTCGTCCACCACGCGGTCCGAGCCGATCGTGCGCGAGATCGGGATCAGGCGCGTGTCCTCGGGGTTCGAATGCACGAAATGGTGCGTGTAGAAGCGCTTGAGCTCGTCGTGGCCCACGCCGCCCGTCATCGTCGGAATGTGGTTGACGTAGGGCTGCGCGACCATGGTCGGCATCACGTCGCTTGGGTTGCGCGCGACGAACTCGTGGTAGCAGTGCTCTTCCCACAGCGCGTTGAAGTCGTAGATCGGACCGAGCACCCGGCGCAGCATGGCGAGCGTGCGCGAGTAGGCCATCATCGTGGCGGGCTTGTCGTACGTCGAGCGCGAAGACGAAGCGAACGCGTGATCGCAGCCAGGGTACGTATACAGCTCGACGCCAGGCTTGCCCGCCAGCGCCTGCGCGATGCGCTCGCGCGTGGCGGCGTCGCAGTGCGCGTCGTCGGCGCCGAAGTGCAGCATCAGCGGACACGTGATGCGCGAGGCTTCGTCCAGATCGTTTTCGAGGCCCACGGCGTAATAGCCGATCGCGCAATCGACATCGGTGCGCGTCGCGCTCAGGTACGCGAGCTTGCCGCCCAGGCAGAAACCCACCACGCCGACTTTGCCGCGATGTTGCGGGTGCGCGCGCAGCGCGGCGAGCGTTTGCGCCACGTCCTGCATCGCGAGGTCGACGTCGAAGCGCTCGTAGAGCGAGAACGCCTTCTGCGCGTCGGCGCCTTCGTAGCCAAGATCGACGTTCGGCTCCAGACGCCAGAACAGGTCCGGCACCATCACGACGTAGCCTTCCTCGGCATAGCGGTCGGCGAGCGCGCGCATGTAGCCGTTCACGCCGAAGATCTCCTGCAGCAGCACGAGGCCGGGGCCGCTGCCCTCGGGCGGCAGCGCCGTGTAGGCGCGGAATTCGCCGCCGTCGTGCGACTTCACCTGGGTCCATTGTCCGTTCATCGGGGCTGTCTCCTCTCTTCGGTCTGGTTTAGCTGCCGTAGATTAGCGTCGATCGCGCGCCGCTGCAGCGCGTCGCACCATTCACGCCGCGCCGAAGCCGCCCGCCGCCGCGAGCGGCGGCAGCGCCGACTCGCCGCGTATCCATGCGTACTGCGCCAGCTCGGCCATTTCCTTGTCGCCGCGGCTGTCGCCATACGCGTAGAGCGTAGCGGGCGCGTTCGCCCCCCACCAGGCTCGCAGCCGCGCGACCTTTTCCGGACCCCAGCAGTTGTTGCCCGCCAGATGGCCCGTGTACACGCCATCGCGCCATTCGAGTTCGCTCGAAAGCACGGTGCCGATGCCGACCGTCCTGGCCCACATGCGCAGATAGATCGACGGCGACGCGCTCACGAGCACGACCTCATGGCCGAGCGCCTGGTGCTCGACCACGCGCGCGAGCATCTCGCGGCGCAGCAGCGCGGGGAGACGGCGCTCGACGAAGCGCTGCGCGGCGGCTTCGAGCACCTCGCGCCGCACGGCTCCCATCGCGGCGTACAGGAAGCGCGCCTTGGTCGGCCCGCGCGGCGACCAGCCTAGCGGGACGCCGATGAGCGAGGGCAGGCAGCGCAGCGCGGCGGCGGCGAAGCGGGCGGGGCCGGCGGCGTCGAGCATGAACGCGCGAAAGCTGTCGGACGTGGTGATGGTGCCATCAAAGTCGAATGCGGCGACGACGCGGTCGTTCATGAAGCGGTATGGGCCTGGCGTGGAAGGGAAAGGCGACGCGGCTGGGCGCGCCGAACGGGCGTCATTGTCGGCGCAAACGCGATGCAGCTGCAACGCAGCCCAAGCGCGCGCGTGATGTTGACGCAATTCGTCAACATGCATCGATATGGACGCGCATCGATGCCGATGCATGAGCGTCATTGCGCGTTAGACGCCAGACCCGCGGCATCGACGATCTCGATTTCGCCGTAGCGCAATGCGAGCAACCCTTCGCGCTCGAACTGGCGCAGGATCTGGTTCACCGTTTGCCGCGAGAGTGCGAGCATCAGCGCGAGATCCTCCTGCGGCACGTTGATCACACGGCGCGCGCGCCGCCCGCCTTGCGTGCCTGCCGCCTCGCCGTACTCGTTCGAGAGCAGCAGCAACCGGCGCGCCACGCGCGCGGAAGCGCCCAGCAGCGCGGTCTCCTCGATCGCGTCGAACGCGAGTCGCAGCTTTTGCGCGAGCAGTAGACCAAACGCGTGCCAGTACGCAGGCGTTGCGTCGAGCAGCGCCACGAGCGCCGCGCGCGGCACGTGAAAGAGCGTGGAGTCGCGCTCGGCGTAGGCGTCGTGCGTACGTGCGCCGCCGTCGAAAAGCGCGATCTCGCCGAACCAGTGCGCCGGCCCGACCACGGCGAGCAGCACCTCGCGGCCCGCGACGCTCGCCGCCCCCACGCGCACCACGCCTTCCAGCACGCAGTAGAGACCGTCGTCGGCGTCGCCGCGCATGAAAAGGCGCTCGCCCGCCTGCAGCGTGCGCACGCGCCCCGCCGCGCGCAGCGCGTCGCGCAACGGTGCGGGCGCGCCGCGAAACCATGCGCTGCGCTCGAGCGCGGCGGCGGACGGCGAACTGGCGATGACGGGCGGGACGGAACGTGAGGGCATCGGGACAGGGCAAGCGGGGCGAGGCGAGTCACAAAGCGGCGCAATTGTCGGCTAGCCGAAGGTTTGCGCTCGTCAGCCCGACGATCATAATGATTTTGGAGACAGAGAGACACCCATGAGAAACCTGACCGGGCAGCTCACCCAGTACGCGGCCTATCACCGCGACGTGCGCAACATCGGCACCCATTTCGTCGGCATTCCGCTCATCGTGCTCGCGCTTGCGGTGCTGCTGTCGCGTCCGGTGATCGCACTCGGGATGCCGGTTCCGGTCTCGCCGGCGTGGCTCCTGTTCGGCGCCGCGACGATCTACTACCTCGTACTGGACGTGCCGCTCGGCCTCATGATGGCGGTCGTTTCCGTCGCGTGCGTGGCCTTCGGCGCCTGGCTCGCGCAGCAAGGCACCGCCGCGTGGCTGGGCGGCGGCGTGGGGCTGTTCGTGGTCGGCTGGATCTTCCAGTTCGTCGGTCACATCGCGTGGGAGCATCGCAAGCCGGCCTTCGTCGACGATCTCATCGGCCTCATGATCGGCCCGCTCTTCGTGCTCGCCGAAGCGCTGTTCAGCATCGGCTGGCGCCCTGAGCTGCGCGCGGCGATCGAGGCGAAGGTGGGCCCTACGCGTATCAATCCGCCGCGCGCCCAGGCAGCGCGGCAGTAAGCGGCCGTTGCAAGGTCCTCAGCGCTCGAACCGGATGAGCCGTGCCGCGTGCACCGCCGTGAGCGCGACGGCGAGCCAGATCGGCACGTAAGTTCCGAGTTCGCGCATGCCGAGGTGCTCCCCCAGCAGCGTGACCGAAACGATCACGAGCAGCACCGGCTCGACATAGCCGAGGATGCCGAACAGCGCCATCGGCAGCAGCCGGCTCGCCTTCAGGTACGACGCGAGCGCAACGGTGCTGAGCACGCCGAGCCCCGGCAGCAGCGCGAAAGCGAGGAACTTGTGCGCGTCGAGCAGCGCGAGCGAGCCGCCCGCACGCACTTCGATCACCGCCACCGGCACGAGCAGCAGCATCTCTACGGCGAAGGTGACGAGTGAATCCGCGTGGATCTTGCGGCGCAGCACGAAATACGGCGGATAGCCGAACGCGACGAGCAGCGTGGGCCACGAGAACGCGTGCGTCGCCCACAGCTCGTGCGCCACGCCCACGGCGGCACACGCCACGGCGAGCCATTGCAGCGGCTCGAGGCGCTCGTGATAGTAAAAACGTCCCACCAGCACCATGATGAGCGGCAGCAGGAAATAGCCGAGCGACACTTCCAGCATGCGCCCGTGCAGCGGCGCCCACAGAAACACCCATAGCTGCGAGCCCAGCAGCGCGGCGCTCGCCACCAGGGCGAGCGCGGTGCGCGGCTCCTTCACCATGCGCGCGACGAGCGCGCGCAATTGCGGCGCGCGCTTGCGCAGCACCAGCAGGGCCAGCGCACCGGGCGCGGTCCAGATCACGCGCCACGCGAAAATGTCGAGGCCGCCGAGCGGCGCGAGCAGGAGCGTATAGGCCGACATCAGCGCGAACAGCGCCGAAGCGCCCACGGAAAGCGCAATGCCGCGCCCGGGTTCGTACTGGTTCATCGGGGCACGTGGTGACAGAAAGCGCTAACAGCGGGATCGCAAACGGCGCGGTGCGTAGTTTTCGCACGCGCGAGTAAGAACGTTGTCATTTGAATCGGCTATTGAATAAGGCTTGGGCGCGCGTTGGCGTCGGCGAGACCGCATTCTAGTCGCGTTTGGGCGGCGGCAGGCGGCGCAAACCCGCGCCGGACAAGGCGGGCACACGCCGTGCGCGCTTTGCGCCCTGGTGCAGGGCGAGCAATTTTGTCCGGCAGATCACGCCACGATGGACTAGAACGTAAGTCTCGCCACGCCAGCCCGCCGTCGCCTTAACCGGCTGCAAACCGCGGCTGGAACTCGCGGCTGGAATTCGCTTCGACGAGCGAGATTTCACCGGGGCCGCTGGAGCCGCAGCCCGGCTTATCCCGGAGCGCCACGCCAGCCCCCGCCGCCGTGATTCACGACGCCGTCCCCAACGTCCAACGCCCCCTGGAGCCCGCATGCCATCTTCTGCGCCCCGCCCCGCCGTTGCCGACCTCGCCGGTGCATTCGGCCTTTCGCCCGCCGCCAGCACATTCGCCGCCGAAGTGCGCGCCGGTTTGACGCGCTCGCCGCAAAAGGAACTGCCGTCGAAATATTTGTATGACGAAGTCGGCTCGGCCCTTTTCGAGGTCATCACCGTGCTGCCCGAATACGGCGTCACGCGCAGCGAGGAGCGCCTGCTCACGCGCTACGCGTCCGAGATCGTCGAGGCGCTGCCCTCCGACGTGAAGGTTGCCGAACTCGGCAGCGGCAGCGGTCGCAAGACGCGCCGCATTCTCGAAGCGCTGTGCCGCAAGCGCCCGACGTCGTACTGCCCGATCGAGATTTCGCGTACCGCGCTGCAACTATGCCGGCGCGAACTGGCCGACATCGAGCGCATTTCGATCGTCGGCTACGAGCGCGATTATCTCGCCGGACTGTCCGAAGTGAGCCGCCAGCGCAAAGAGGGCGAGCAACTGCTCGTGCTCTTTCTCGGCAGTACGATCGGCAACTTCGCGCGCCTCGCGGCCACGCGTTTCCTGCGTGACATCCGCGCGATGCTGCGCCCCGGCGACACGCTGCTGCTCGGCACCGACCTCGTGAAGCCCGTGGATACGCTGATCGCCGCCTACGACGACGCCATCGGCGCCACGGCCGCATTCAACCTGAATCTGCTGTCGCGCATCAACCGCGAACTGGACGCCGACTTCGACCTGCACGACTTCGAGCACGTCGCGCGCTTCAATCCGGACGTGCGCAGCATCGAGATGCATCTGCGCGCGAAGCGCGACGTGCATGCCGAAGTGCGCTCGGCGCATCTCACCGTCGACATCGGCGCAGGCGAGACGATCTGGACCGAGAGCAGCCACAAGTATCACGCCGACGAAATCCCGGCGATCGCCGCCGACGCGGGCTTCGAATGCACGCGTCAGTGGGTCGAAAAGGATTGGGGATTCGCGGAGAGCCTGCTGGCCGTGAAGTAAGCGGCGTCCGAAACGAAAAAGCGGTGCGCCAATGCCTGGCGCACCGCTTTTTTATCGGGCGACGCTCAATGCTGCTCGAAGCGCTCGTAACGTTTTTCGGTCAGGCGTTCCTCGCTTTCCACCGAACTGACGCGCGCGGCCGGCGGCCCGTGGCGCAGCCACGAGAGCATGCGGTCCACCTGGTTCGCCGTGCCCTGGATCACGGCTTCGACCGAGCCGTCCTCCATGTTCGCGACGTAGCCGCGAATGCGCAGCGCGTGCGCCTGGCGCACCGTCGCGTGACGAAAACCCACGCCCTGCACCGTCCCGTGCACGCGCACGTAGTACGTTTCGAGGCGCGTATCCAGATCCGGTTCGCTCATTGTTCCTTTCTCCATGCAGGCTTTACGGTCGGCATTGTAGACGCCAACGCGCGCACGCGCCGGGCCCGCGCCACGTACAATCCGTGCCACGCCGCCGCGCCAATACCGAACATGGAAACGACCCTGCAATGACCGACACCTCCCGAGCCAACCGCGATCTCGTGCTGATCACCGGCGCGTCCGGCTTCGTCGGCTCGGCCGTCGCCCGCATCGCGCAGGAAAAGGGCTATGCGGTGCGCCTGCTGGTGCGCGAGACGAGCCCGCGCAAGAACCTCGAAGCGCTCGACGCCGAAGTCGTCACCGGCGACATGCGCGACGCCGCCTCGATGCGCCGTGCGCTCGACGGCGTGCGCTATCTCTTCCACGTGGCCGCCGACTACCGCCTGTGGGCGCCCGATCCGCACGAGATCGAGCGCGCCAACCTCGAAGGCGCCGAAGCCACCATGCGCGCGGCACTCGACGCGGGCGTGGAGCGCATCGTCTACACGAGCAGCGTGGCCACGCTCAAGGTCACGAGTTCGGGCAACTCAGCCGACGAAACCTCGCCGCTCACGCCCGAGCAGGCCATTGGCGTGTACAAGCGCAGCAAGGTGCTGTCCGAGCGCGCCGTGGAGCGCATGATCGAGCGCGACGGGCTGCCCGCGGTGATCGTCAATCCGTCGACGCCGATCGGTCCGCGCGACGTGAAGCCCACGCCCACGGGCCGCATCATCGTCGAAGCGGCCACCGGCAAGATTCCCGCGTTCGTCGACACCGGCCTGAACCTTGCGCACGTGGACGACGTGGCGAACGGCCACTTCCTCGCGCTGGAGCGCGGACGCATCGGCGAGCGCTACATCCTCGGCGGCGAGAATTTGCCGCTGCAGCAGATGCTCACCGACATCGCCGGCATGGTCGGCCGCAAGCCGCCCACGATCGCGCTGCCGCGCTGGCCGCTCTATCCGCTTGCGATGGGCGCGGAAGCCGTGGCGCGCTTCACGAAGCGCGAGCCATTCGTAACTGTCGATGCGCTCAAGATGTCGAAGAACAAGATGTATTTCACGTCGGCGAAAGCGGAGCGCGAACTGGGTTATCGCGCGCGGCCGTATCGCGAGGGCTTGAAAGATGCGCTCGCATGGTTCCGCGAGGCCGGCTATCTGAACGCCAGATGAGGCAAGCTGAGGAAACTGTTACAACTTTTCTTGCGACATGCGTACAACGCCTGAAGGGCAATGCGCGCAAGCTGCGGGTAGAATCGCGGGTCTTACCTGAGAAGCTCGCATGAATCTTCAAGACCAGATTGGCGTGCTCGAAGCGGGCGTCGATCAGCTCCTTCAGGCCGCCGCCGCCGCGCACGCACCGCGCGCCGATGAACGCGCCGCCGCAGTTCCCCAGCAGGACACTCCCGTTGCAAGCAGCGAAGCGGAGCAAGCCGTCGCTGAGCAGCCGCACGCCGTTGCCGTCGACACGGCCGCGGAGGCTGCCGGTGCGGCCGCCACCGCAGAACCCGTTGAAGCCGCCAATGCAACCGTGACCGACACTGCCGAAGCCATCGAACCCGCTGCCGAAACGGCCCGCGCCGCGCCTGCGCAGCCCGAACTGCACGTGGCGCGCCCGTCGCAAAACGAGATCACGCTGACGATCGGCGGCCAGACGGTGACGCTCAACCCGCTGCAAGTCGGCCAGATGATCGAGGAGCTGTCGAACGCACGCGCCTCGATGCAGCCCGAACCGCCGCCCGGCATTCCGCAAGGCTGGCGTTTCGCGTCGACGAAGAATCCGATGATGGCCGTGCAGAAACAGTCCAACGGCGACCGCCTGCTGGTGCTGCGCCACACGGGCCACGGCTGGGTGCCGTTCACGTTCTCGCCCGACATCGTCGTGCAGATGTACATGATGCTCACGCAGCGCTAACGCGCGCGGGGATCGAAAAAAAGCCGTCGAAACCGACGGCTTTTTTCATTGGCAGCTTCTCGCACGAAGCGCTTTATCGCCCCTGCGCCGGCGCCTGCACACGCGCCTTCCACTGACCGCCCTTGCCGCGCCAGAAGCGCCACGCCGAAGCGAACGTCGCGCCCACGTAGAACAGCGCGACGAGCGGCAGGAACGGCGCCCACAGCGGCGAACGCCGGTAGTAGGCAAGCATGGGCGAGTAGGCGCAGCACATCAGCGCCCAGGCGATCCACGCGGGCCAGCCGTGCGGCCCGAGCACGAGCGCGACCACGGGCGGCGCGAGATAGATGATCGTCATGCCGAGCAGCGTGCCCGCGAGCTGCCACGCCGAATAGTGCAGCTGTGTGAACGCCGTGCGCGCGATCATGTTCCAGATGTCCTTCCACGAATCGTACGGGCGCAGCGATACGCTCTTCGCGGCGACGTCGAGCCGGATCGGGTGATGCCCTTCGCCCCGATGCTTGATGCGCGCGGCGAGGCTGCAGTCGTCGATCAGCTCGGCGCGGATCGATTCGATGCCGCCCGCCTCTTCGAGCGCCTGGCGGCGCACCAGCATGCAGCCGCCGGCCGCGGCCGCTGTGCGGTTCTTCGGGTTGTTGACCCACGAGAACGGATAGAGCTTCGCGAAGAAGAACACGAACGCCGGGATCAGCGCCTTTTCCCAGAAGGAGTCACAGCGCAGCCGCACCATCAGCGAGACGAGGTCGCGGCCTTCGGCCTGCGCGCGCACGACGAGCTGCGCGAGCGCTTCGGGCGGATGGCCGATGTCGGCGTCGGTTAGGAGCAGGTAGTCGGCGGGCAGCTTGAGCGTGCGCACCGCCTCGATGCCCTGCGACTGCGCCCACACCTTGCCCGACCAGCCCGCCGGCAGCGGCTTGGCCGTTATCACGCTGAGCTTTTCCGGGCACTGCAGCGCGAGCGCGGCGGCGCGCGCGGCTTCCGCGGTGCCGTCGGTGCTGTGGTCGTCGATCACGATCACGTGAAACTCGCCGCCGTAGTCCTGCTGGAGCAGCGAGGTCACGGCCTCGCCGATCGCGTCGGCCTCGTTGCGCGCCGGCACGACGGCACACGCGGCAGGCCAGCCGGCCGCGGGCTCGACGATCGGCAGCGGCGCGGCCGGGCGCGCGCGCCAGAATCCGCCGCGCCCGAACAGCAGCACGAGCCAGATGAGCAGCGAGAGACAGGAGACGGCAAAGAGAATGGTCGTAGTCATACGTTGTTACTCTCGATCGAAGGGGCGCGCACACCCACGCGGCGCGACAGCCACATAGCCGCCGTGCGCAGGAGCACCACGGCCCAGTCGGGCGCGCGCAGCGCAGGCCGCGCGCGGAACACATCGTAGCCGCCGCGCTCGATGATTTCGAGCACGCGCAGTCCGCCATGCACGACGCTGCACAGCTCGAGGCCGAAGCGCCCCGGCACGCGCAGCGCGAGCGGCGCGCCGCTCACCATCAGCGCCCGCGCGCGCGCCACCTCGTGCGCCATCAGCGCGCGCCAGGCGTCGTCCACCTTGCCCGCGGCGATCTGCGCTTCGGTGACGCCAAAGCGTTCGCGGTCAGCGAGCGGCAGGTAAATGCGGCCGCGCGCCCAGTCGGCGCTCACGTCCTGCAAGAAGGTGATGAGCTGCAAGGCGGTGCAGATCGCGTCGGAATCGGCCAGATTCTCGGGCGTCGCCGCGTGAATCAGATGCAGCATCAGATGGCCGACCGGATTCGCCGAGCGCCGGCAATAATCCAGCAGCTCGAAGCGATCGGCATAGCGCGTCGTGTCGATATCCTGATCGAACGCCGCGACGAGGTCGTAAAACGGCGCGAGCGGCAGGCGGCACTCGCGCACCACGTCCGCGAGCTTCGCGAACAGCATGGGGTGCACGCGCGCCGGGCGGCCTTCGGCCACCGCGTTCAGGCCTTCGCGAAAATCGGCGAGACGCGTGTGGCGTTGCTCGGGGCTCCAGTCGCCTTCGTCCGCGATGTCGTCGAGCGTGCGCGCGACGTGGTAGATCACGCCGACAGGCGCCCGCAGCGCCTTCGGCAGCAATACGCGCGCTACCGGAAAATCGTCGTAGTGGTCGGGTTCCATCAAGCCGTCCAGAATGGGGTCGTATCCCGACGCGCCATCCAGGCGACCCGCGGGACCGCGATATTTTAAGCGTTCCCGGGGTATGTTGCACCGCGCAACGAGGCAGCGGCCGTTCCACAGCCCCTCCTGCATCGCGTGCACGAAGCGCCTTGCACAGGCCGTGGGAGCGCCACGCGGCGGGCTTTTTGAGAAAAATGGGTGGCTGACCGGGGTCCGGCGTCGCGTGCACGCCGCACTGCGCGCGCTGCACACAGCAAACGAAAGGCGAAGGGGTTAAAATGCGCGTCTGGTTTTGACTCCGTCACTCCTTTGGCGGATTTTTGCATCTTTAATAATAGACAGCCGCCGGCGATCAGGTCATTTTTACCGACTTGCTCGTCTTATGCGGCAGTCGGAGTTCGCCACCCTATGCGAGTGATCCTTGCCCAACCCCGCGGCTTTTGCGCGGGGGTTGTCCGCGCTATCGAAATCGTCGATCGCGCACTGCAGAAGCACGGCGCGCCGGTCTATGTGCGCCATGAAATCGTCCACAACCGTCACGTGGTCGAAAACCTGCGCAACAAGGGCGCGCGTTTCGTGGAAGAGCTCGACGAAGTGCCGGAAGGCGCCGTGGCGATTTTCAGCGCCCACGGTGTGGCCAAGACCGTGGAACGCGCCGCCGAGGAACGCGACCTCGACGTGCTCGACGCCACCTGCCCGCTCGTCACCAAGGTTCATGTACAGGGCCGCCAGTACGTCGCGGCGGGCCGCACGCTGATCCTGATCGGCCATGCCGGTCACCCGGAAGTGGAAGGTACGATCGGCCAGATTCCCGGCACCGTGCTGCTCGTGCAGAGCGAAGCCGATGTTTCGAAGCTCGATCTGCCGCTCGATGCACCGCTCGCGTACGTGACGCAAACCACCCTTTCGGTGGACGACACGCGCGGCATCATCGACGCGCTGCTCGCGCGGTTCTCCGACATCGTCGGTCCGGACACGCGCGACATCTGCTACGCAACGCAGAACCGCCAGGCAGCGGTGCGCGAACTGTCGGATCAGGTGGACGTTCTGCTCGTCGTTGGTGCGACGAACAGCTCGAACTCGAATCGTCTGCGCGAGATCGGCAGCGAAACGGGGGTGCCGAGCTACCTCGTCGCCGACGGTTCGGAAGTGAAGGCCGAGTGGTTCGCCAATGTGCAAACGGTCGGCATCACGGCCGGCGCATCGGCGCCTGAAGAAATGGTTGAGAACGTCATTGACGCGCTGCGCGCGTTGGGGCCTGTCGAGGTGTCGACGATGGCGGGCCGTGAAGAAAAAGTCGAATTCAAGTTGCCGTCGAAGCTCTTGCAACCGCTCGTCGCGCGCGAAGTTTAAGGAGGACACGCTTTGTCTATTCCGCTGCTACAAAAAGTCCGCGTTGGCTCGTACATCTTCCGCCAGCATTTCAGCGGCAACAAGCGCTACCCGCTCGCGCTCATGCTCGAGCCGCTGTTCCGCTGCAATCTCGCCTGCAATGGCTGCGGCAAGATCGACTATCCGGATCCCATCCTGAACCAGCGCCTGTCGCTGGAGGAATGCCTCGAAGCCGTCGACGAGTGCGGCGCGCCGGTCGTTTCCATCGCAGGCGGCGAACCGCTGCTGCACAAGGAAATGCCGCAGATCGTGAAGGGCATCATGGCGCGCAAGAAGTTCGTGTATCTCTGCACGAACGCGCTGCTCATGGAAAAGAAGATGGACGACTACCAGCCGAACCCGTACTTCGTCTGGTCGGTGCACCTCGACGGCGACCGCGAAGCGCACGATCACTCGGTCTCGCAGGAAGGCGTGTACGACAAGGCCGTCGCGGCCATCAAGGAAGCCAAGCGCCGCGGCTTCCGCGTGAACATCAACTGCACGCTGTTCAACGACGCCGTGCCCGAGCGCGTGGCGAAGTTCTTCGACACGGTCGGCGAGATCGGCGTGGACGGCATCACGGTGTCGCCGGGCTATGCGTATGAGCGCGCGCCGGACCAGCAGCACTTCCTGAACCGCGACAAGACCAAGAACCTGTTCCGCGAAATCTTCAAGCGCGGCAACAACGGCAAGAAGTGGTCGTTCAGCCAGTCGAGCCTGTTCCTCGACTTCCTGGCCGGCAACCAGAGCTACCAGTGCACGCCGTGGGGCAACCCGGCGCGTACGGTGTTCGGCTGGCAAAAGCCGTGCTATCTGGTCGGCGAAGGTTACGTGAAGACCTTCAAGGAGTTGATGGAAACGACCGACTGGGACAAATACGGCACGGGCAAGTACGAGAAGTGCGCGGACTGCATGGTCCACTGCGGCTTCGAGGCCACCGCCGTGATGGACACGGTCGCACATCCGCTCAAGGCCGCGCGCATCGCCCTCTCGGGCCCGCGCACGACGGGCGCGTTTGCGAAGGACATCCCGCTCGAAGGCGCACGTCCGGCTGAATACGTGTTCTCGCGTCACGTCGAGATCAAGCTCGAAGAGATCAAGAACTCGGCCAAGACCAAGAAGCCGGTTACGGTCGCGGCTAGCTAAAGCGGTTTCCGCCAAGGGCGGATGAAACGCAAAAAGGGCGCAACGGTTTTAGCCGTTGCGCCCTTTGTCTTTTTTATCACTTCGCGCTGAACGGCGACGCCGTTGCATTCGCAGTAGTCGTGCTCGCCGCCGCCGGCGTCCACCGGTACACCACCGCGCTCGAAGCGTTGTAGTTGTCCTTCGTCACGACATACTCACCCGTCGAGCGCAGATACGCGCGCAGGCCGTACATCGAATCCACGTCGTTGCCCACGTACACCGCGTTCGGGTTGCTGTTGATGAGCGTCGTGTCGATCGCGCCCGTGGTGAGGTTGAACGCATCGATGTTCGGCACGGTGTGCACGTAGCCCACGAACAGATAGTTTCCGGCGGCCGCTATCGATTTGGGATTCGCGCTCGTGAGCGTGATCACCGGATTCGGCGCGCTCGTATTGCCGGCGAGCCAGCCGTGATACACCTCGACGCGCGTGCCGATCGCCGTCCAGTCGGTCACGCTCGCGTCCTCGCCCGTGAGGATCATCGTGTCGCTTTCGGGCAGGTAGGCGATGCGGGTGAGCCGCGAGATCGTGGCAGGAATCGGCGTGGTGATCGCGGCGCCCCAGGTCGGCTTGCCGGTCGAGTCGAAGCCGGTCAGCGGGTAGTGGGAAATGACGTTGGTCTTGTCGAGGCCGACCCACAGGTCGCCCTTGCTGTCGAGACAAAAGCCGTTGCGCACCGGGGCCGTCGTACTGAACGCCGCCCCCGGCAGCGTGTAATCCGGAATGGCGATATAGCCGCTCGCCGCATTGAAGTGGAAGAAGTAGAACGTATCGGGGTTCTGGCCGGCCGCCACGAGAATGCGCTTGCCGCTCACGCTCGCCACCTGCGCGAAATGGTCGCCGCGACCGGCGTCGGCGAGATTGATGCGCGGATCGGACGGATACGTGATCGGGTCGATCGTGTTGGCCACAAAGGTGCCGCCGGCCGTGCCCGAATAGATATTCATGCCGCCGTAGAACAGCACGCCGTCGGTGCCCGGATCCGGCGCCGCATTGCCTTCGAAGTTGAGCGACTGGAGCTTCCAGCGCAGCGTGCCGGTGCCGTCGTAAGCCTGCAGATCGGTGCCGCCGTTGCGGCCGAGGTCCCACGAGCCGCCCCACGGATTGTTCAGCAAGTACAGCATGCCCGCGGAATCCTTGCCGATGCCGACCACGCGCGTAAAGCGCTTGTCGCCCACCTGGCCCTTGACGCCCGTGGTCGTGTCGAGATAGCCGCCCAGCACGCCGAACGTGCCGGTTTGCGAAGGCGTGCCCGCTACGCTGAAGGTCTTGATGTTCATGTCGGGACCCGAGTCGCCGATCATCAACTGTGAGGTCTGCGCATCGAAATACAGCGACGACGGCCGCGCCGTGGACGCCAGCTGGATGGTATTCAGCAGCTGACCGCCGGCGCTGAATTCGAGCACCGCGCCCGCGCTCTTCTGGGCGACCCAGAGGTTGCCGCCCGCGTCGAGCGTGAGCGCGCCCGGGCACGCCACGCTGATATCGCGTTGCCAGATGCCGTCCGTGGTGTACACGCGCACGCGGTTGCCGGGGAAATCGCTCACGTAGAGCAGCGAGCCCGAGGTCGCGAGTCCGGTGATGACATCGGCGAGCTTTTCGGTCGTATCGGCGCTCACGGGGATCAGCAGGTCGCGCGCGCCGCTCGTGCGGTTGTAGCGCCCGACGTTGCCGCTGCCATACGTGGCGTTGTACTGCATCGCGACGAACAGCGAAGTCGTGTTGCCCGTGATCGCGCCGCCCTGGAAGTCGCCATGCCCGCCGATCGAGCCGAGACTCTGGCCGTTCTGGTAGATCGCCACGCCGCCTTCGTTTTCATCCCACATCGACGAGGTGTAGATGACGCCTTCGGGCGCGACCCACATCGAGCGGGCCACATTGCCCACGTGCGTCGCGTTGGCGCCGTAGGTGTTCGCAATCCAGTCGGTGGAGGATTGCGCTTCGCAAACGGGCGTAACCGTTGCGGTGAGAGCGGCCGCCAGCCAGGCTGCGCCGATTCGATGCAAGATCATGAAAGATTCTTTGATTCGCACACCTTACGGTGCGATTGTTGAAAATGCCGTGTTGCCCACGGGGCAAGCCCGCAGGCCGATTCCCGACGATTCGAATCCGTGCGCGCCGCCGCGCGCGGCGTCATGCGTCGAATTGGTGTGGAACTTCGTCAAAGTTAACGGCAGCCACCCTGCGGGAATTGAGGGCTTTTTTGAGCGCGCGCCGAGCCGCGAAGATTACAGGCGTAAAAAAAGCGCGACGGCCTTCGCCGTCGCGCTTCTTGCCGAACGTATCCGCTCAGTCGGGAGTCAGCAGCACTTCCCCGCGCCCGACCCATAGCGGGCATTTTGCCGCTCGCGGAAAAACTCCTCGTAGGTCATGACCGGGCGCTCGGGATGCGTCTCGCGCGCATGCGCGACGTAGCCCTCGTAGTCCGGCAAGCCGACCATCAAACGCATGGCCTGGCCGAGATAGCGCCCGGCCGTCTGTACGTTGTCGCGAAGTCCCGAGAACATGGTGTGCTCCGTTCAATAACGTCGATTCAATGCACGCGATTCGTCACGGCCGCCGCGCCGCCAGCCGGCATCGCCTGATACGGCGTTTCCTGCACGGTCGGACGGTCGATGCGGCGCGCACGCGCAATCGCGATCAGGCCATACACGACGATGCTCACCACGACGAAGATGAACAGGCCCGAAAGCGCGGCATCGACGTAGTCGTTGAAGACCATGCGCTGCATCTGCTCAAGCGACTTCGCGGGCGCGACGATCTTGCCATCCGCGATCGCCGCCGACAGCTTCTGTGCGTGCGCGACGAAGCTCACCTTCGGGTTGCTGTCGAAAATCTTTTGCCAGCCCGCCGTGAGCGTGCAGATGAGGAGCCACACCGTGGGCAGTGCCGTGACCCATGCGAACTTCTCGCGCTTCATCTTGAAGAGCACGACGGTGGCGAGCATGAGCGCGATACCGGCGAGCATCTGATTCGAGATACCGAAGAGCGGCCACAGCGTATTGATGCCGCCGAGCGGATCGACCACGCCTTGATAGAGGAAGTAGCCCCATGCGGCCACACACAAGCCCGTGGCGATCAGGTTGGCCGGCAGCGATTCCGTGCGCTTGAGCGACGGGTGGAACGTGCCGAGCAGGTCTTGCAGCATGAAGCGGCCCGCGCGCGTGCCCGCGTCGACGGCGGTCAGGATGAAGAGCGCCTCGAAGAGGATGGCGAAGTGATACCAGAACGCCATCATCGCCTCGCCGCCCACCACCTGGTGCAGGATCTGCGCCATGCCTACGGCCAGCGTCGGCGCGCCGCCTGCGCGCGCCACGATCGTGGTTTCGCCCACGGCGTGTGCGGTTTGCGTGAGCATGTCCGGCGTGAGCATGAAGCCCCAGTGGCCCACGGTTTGCGCGACCGCGTCCGGCGTCGTGCCGAGCACGGCGAGCGGCGCGTTCATCGCGAAGTACACACCCGGCTCGATCACCGAAGCGGCCACGAGCGCCATGATGGCGACGAACGATTCCATCAGCATCGCGCCGTAACCAATGAAGCGCGCGTTGGTTTCGTTATCGAGCAGCTTGGGCGTCGTGCCCGACGAGATCAGCGCATGGAAGCCCGACACCGAGCCGCACGCGATCGTGATGAAGAGGAACGGGAACAGGTTGCCCGACCAGACCGGGCCCGTGCCGTCGATGAACTTCGTGAAGGCCGGCATCTTCAGTTCCGGCGCGACGATCAGAATGCCGATCGCAAGCGCGAGAATCGTGCCGATCTTGAGGAACGTCGAAAGGTAGTCGCGCGGCGCGAGCAGCAGCCACACCGGCAGCACCGAAGCGACGAAGCCATAGCCGATCAGGATCCAGGTGAGCTGCGTGCCCGTGAACGTGAACCAGGCGGCGAGCGTGGGCGAATCGTGCACGTGCTGGCCGAAGGCGATGGAAGCCATCAGCAGGACGAAACCGATGATCGAGATCTCGCCGATCTTGCCCGGACGGATGTAACGCACGTACAGGCCCATGAAGATCGCGATGGGAATCGTCGCGGCCACCGTGAACGTGCCCCACGGCGAGTTCGTGAGCGCCTTCACCACGATCAGCGCGAGCACCGCGAGAATGATGATCATGATGAGGAAGGTGCCGAACAGCGCGATCACACCGGGCACCGGACCGAGTTCCATCTTCACGAGGTCGCCGAGCGAGCGGCCGTCGCGGCGCGTGGAGAGGAACAGCACCACGAAGTCCTGCACGGCGCCCGCGAACACCACGCCCGCGAGAATCCACAGCATGCCGGGCATGTAGCCCATCTGCGCGGCCAGCACCGGGCCCACGAGCGGACCCGCGCCCGCGATCGCCGCGAAGTGATGGCCGAACAGTACGAACTTGTTGGTGGGCACGTAGTCGAGCCCGTCGTTGTGGCGCACGGCCGGCGTCATGCGCAGGCCGTCGAGCTGCAGGACCTGCGTGGCGATGAAGCGGCTATAGAAGCGATACGCGATCAGATAGACGCACACGGCGCAGATCACGATCCACAGTGCGCTGATTCGCTCGCCGTGCGCGAGCGCGATGGTACCGAACGCGAACGCGCCAAGCAGCGCGACCAGCGTCCAGACGACAAAACTGGATGTCCGACTCATGCGGTGTCTCCGTTATGTTTTTAGCTTTGTGTCCGGCATCGGAACCGGACCCTTGCGCGCCGTCCACAGCATCGTGGCGATGGCGGCGCATGCATGACGCGTTACGCCATGTCGTGGGCGGTAGTATTCGCTTTCAGACCGTCAGCCACAACCGGACAACTACGTAAGCGCGCTACGTAGAACTACGTAGGGAAGGCAACAATTCGTTGCGCGCGCAACGATAATCGCGGACCGCCGCGCAGGGTGTCGCGCAAGGACACTCTCTCGCGCGGCGCGTGAATTTGGCGCCTGCGCCGCGCGCGCCCGGTTATGCTTGCAGACTCAGCTTCCGAACACCGTCATGCCCGCCCCATTTTTCTTTGCCGACCGCCGCCTGAAGACGAAAATCTTCCTGCTCGCCGTCGTGCCGTTCCTCGCAGCGATTGCCGGCATCGGGATCGGTGTGCGCCAGCAGGCCACGCAGCTCGCGCAAACGCAGCACGCGACGATGCAGAGCGCGTATATGTCGAGCAAGGAAATCGAGCTGCGCCACTACGTGGAGCTGGCCACGAGCGCCATCGCGCCGCTCTATGCGCCCGGGGAAAACGCCAGCGACGCGTTGCCCGCACCCGATAGCGAAGCCGACCGCCAGCTGGCCGCGCTAGCCGTGCTGCAGAAGATGGACTTCGGCCCTGATGGCTATTTCTTCGTCTACGACATGCACGGTCGCTCGCTCATGCATCCGCGCGAGCCCGCGCTCGTCGGGCAGGATCTCTGGAATCTGCGCGACCCGCAGGGCGCGCTCACGATCCAGCAACTGATTGCCGCGGCCCAGCGCGGCGGCGGCTATGTGCGCTATATGTGGCACCGGCCGTCCACGGGCAGGCTCGCGCCCAAGCTCGGCTATGTCGTACCGCTGCCGCGCTGGGGCTGGATGATCGGCACGGGCATCTATCTCGACGACGTCGATTCGACGCTCGCGCACATCGACGAGCGCGCCTCCGCGAATATCGAGCACACCATTCAGTGGCTCGGCGCGATCGCACTCGCGGGCGTGCTCGTGATCGCGCTCGGTGCGCTCGTGCTCAACGTGAGCGAGCACCGCAGCACCGACGCCAAACTCAAGCGCCTTGCGCAACAGGTGGTCGAGTCTCAGGAGCAGGAGCGGGCGCGGCTTTCGCGCGAACTGCACGATGGCATCAGCCAGATGCTCGTTTCGGTGAAGCTGCTGCTGGAGTCGGCGCTGGCTCGCTTCGAGCGCGGGGAAACGCGCGTGCCCGCCGCCGAAGCGTCGCTCGCCACCGGCCTCTCACGACTGTCCGACACGCTGCGTGAAGTGCGCAGCATCTCGCACGCCCTGCGCCCCTCAATGCTCGACGACCTGGGCCTCGCCGCCGCACTGGAGCAACTCACGCGCGAGATGGCCGAGCAAACGGGCATCGAGATCGCCTTCACGCAAACCGCGCCGAAACCGGCGAGCAAAAAGGCGCAAGTTCCCGCGCTGCCGGACGCCGTCAACACCGTGCTCTTTCGCATTGCTCAGGAAGCGCTCACCAACATCGTGCGGCATGCGCAAGCGGCGCGCGCCGCGCTCACGCTGGAGGTCGCCGCGAGCGGCGTGACACTCGGCATTGCCGACAACGGCCGCGGCTTCGACGTGGCGCACGCGCTGGCCGACCCGCGCGCGGGTCTGGGCCTGCGCAACATGCGCGAGCGCCTCGAGTCGCTCGGCGGGCGCCTCGACATCACCTCGCAGCCCGGCCATACGCTCGTCACCGCGTGGGTGCCTATTGCGTCCAATGCAGCATCCAAAGCCGCTGTATCAGGAACACCGAAATGACGATGACGAATGCAAACGTGAACCATTCGACCAGCCCGGGCGCCAAACCCGCGCGGCTCGTCCTCGTTGACGACCATCCTCTCGTGCGCGACGGCCTGCGCGCACGGCTCGAGGCCGTGCCGGGATTCGAGGTGGCGGGCGAAGCCGGCAACGCCGATGAGGCCATCGCGCTCGCCGCGTCGCTCGAACCCGATCTCGTACTGATGGACGTGGGCATGGCCGGCGTGAACGGCATCGCGCTCGCCGGCATTTTCCACGAGCGCTTTCCGGCCATCCGCGTGTTGATGCTGTCGATGCACGACAACGTCGAATACGTAACCGAGGCGGTGCGCGCGGGCGCGAGCGGCTACGTGCTCAAGGATTCGCCGGCCACCGAGATCATCCGCGCGATCGAGGCGGTACTGGCCGGGCGTACGTATTTCAGCGCGGGCCTGAGTGCGCGCATGATCCAGGCGTCGGCGCGCAGCACACCCGTCGAGCGTCTCACGCCACGCGAGCGGGACATTCTCGACGCGCTCGCGCAAGGACTCTCGAGCAAGCAGATCGCGCAGCGCGAGGGACTTTCGGTGCGCACGGTGGAAACGCACCGGCTCAACCTCAAGCGCAAGCTGGAGATCGAAGGGCAGGCGGAGTTGATCAAGTTCGCGGTGGAGCACCGCAGAAAGTGAAACGGGCGCTCCGGCTTACCCGGAGTGCCCGTCAATGCGCAATGCGTGTACAACCACCGATCGACGATCAGCTGCGCGCGTTGTGGTCGACGAGGAACTTGATGAGGCCGTCGATGCCGCCCTTGGCGATCTGGTCGGCAAATTGCGTCTGGTAGACCTGGATCAGCCAGGCGCCCATCATGTTGATGTCGTAAATCTTCCAGCCGTTGGGTGTTTGCGTGAGACGGTAGTCGATGGCGTCGTCGCCGCCGTTGCTGATCACGTGCGACTGCACCACGGTGTCTTTCGCGCCGGCACCCGTGTTCGACGGTGCGAACTTGAAGGTCACCTGGGTATCGCGAAGTTGCGAGAGCGACGAGGCATACGTCTTCACGAGCAGGAGTTGAAATTGCTCATACAGCTTCTGCTGCTGTTCGGGCGTGGCCGTCGCCCAGGGTTTGCCAACGGCGATCCGCGTGGTGCGTTTGAAGTCGGTGGCGGGAACGAAATGGGTCTCGACCACCTGGGTGATCTTGTTCATGTCGCCGCCGCGGGCCTGCGGGTCGGCCTGCATCGCCTTCACGGTGCCTTCCACGGCGGCCTTGACGATGGCGTCCGGCGAGGTCTGCGCGAGCGCGGCGCCCGAAACGCCCGTGAAACAGGCGGCGACGAAAAATGCGGTCAGGTAACGTTTCATACGCTCTTCTGGAACAGTGAAATTCAGGCGCCGGTACAGTGCGACTCAGTGCGTGCGGTTAAGTGCAAGTGCAATCACGTAACCTTCGCGCCGCCGGCTGAGCCAGTATAACGGCTTTGGCAGATGCGCTGCCGGGGCGCCGCCTCGAGCCCAGGTGTGCAAGACCCGCGCCGGGACGGGCGGGGCCGGTATACTTGTGCGTTTCGCGTCAAAGAACCTAATTGACAGGGCCCCCTCGCCTGTATGCTGAAGCCATTCATCATTAGCCTCGTCGCCTGGTCGGTGCGCCGCGCGGCGTGGGTGATCACATTTGCAATCGTGCTTGCCATGCTCTCCGGCGTGTACGTCGCGAGGCATTTCAAGATCAATACCGACGTCAGCGGTCTCGTCGAGAACACGGCCGAATGGGCCGCGTTGAGCGAAGCCAAGGACAAGGCGTTCCCGCAGCGCGCGAGCTCGCTGCTCGTGGTCGTCGAAGCCGACGCGCCCGAACTCGCCGACGCCGCCGCCGACAAGCTCGCGCAAGCGCTCAAGGCCGACTCGCGCGAATTCAGCGCCGTCTCGCAGCCCGCGGGCGGCCCGTTCTTCCAGCACAACGGCCTGCTGTTCCCGTCTACGGCCACGGTGCTCTCGACCACGGGCCAGCTCGTGCAGGCGCGCCCGCTCGTGAACCAGCTCGCGAAGGATCCGAGTCTCGCGGGTCTGGCCGGCACGCTCACGACCACGCTGCAACTGCCGCTCACGATCGGCCAGATCAAGTTGCCGCAAATGGCGAATCTGCTCGGCAGCGCCGCCACCGTCGTCGACGAGGTGCTCGCCGGCAAGCCCGCGGCGTTCTCGTGGCGCGCGCTCGTCGACAAGGACGCGGCGACGAAGCCGGCGTTCGCCTTCATCACCGTGCAGCCGGTGCTTAACTTCGGCGCGCTCAAGGCAGGCGCAAACGCGTCGGAGGCGATCCGCGCGACCGCCGCCTCGCTTCATCTCGACAGCGAATTCGGCGCGCGCGTGCGCCTCACGGGCGAACAGCCGCTCGCCGACGACGAATTCGCCTCGGTGCAGGACGGCGCCGCGCTCAACGGCGTGATCACGATCATCGTCGTGCTCGCCATCCTGTGGCTCGCGCTGCGCTCGGGCAAGCTGATCGGCGCAACGCTCATCACACTCGTGGTCGGTCTGGTCATCACGGCCGCGCTCGGCCTCATGATGATCGGCTCGTTCAACATGCTCTCGGTCGCCTTCATGGTGCTGTTCGTGGGGCTAGGCGTCGACTTCGGCGTGCAGTTCGGCGTGAAGTATCGCGAGGAGCGCTTCCAGGACGAGCGGCTCGACGCCGCGCTCCTCAAGACCGCGCGGACCATCGGCGTGCCGCTCACGCTCGCGGCGATCGCCGTGGCCGAAAGTTTCTTTTCCTTCCTGCCGACCGCCTACAAGGGCCTCTCGGAACTCGGGCAGATCGCGGGCGTGGGCATGTTCGTGGCATACGTGTGCAACATGACGGTGCTGCCGGCGCTCATCCGCGTGTTCAATCCCAGGGGCGAGCGCGCCTCGCCGGGCTTCGCGTTCCTCGCGCCCGTCGACAAATGGCTCGCCGAGCATCGCAAGCCCGTGCTGATCACCACGCTCATTATCGTGGTGGGCGCGACGCCGTTGCTGCTGCATCTGCGCTTCGACTTCAATCCGTTGCATCTTAAGGATCCGCATACCGAGTCGATGGCGACGCTGCTGGCGCTCAAGAACTCGCCCGTCATCTCGATCAACGATGTGAGCGTGCTCGCGCCGTCGCTCGAAGAAGCCGACAAGATCGCCGCGCGGCTCTCGAAGCTGCCCGAAGTCGCTCGGGCCACCACGCTCAGTTCGCTGATTCCCGACGATCAGCAGCAAAAGCTCATGCTGATCTCGAGCGCCGCGCAGCAGCTTCTGCCCGCGCTCACGCAGCAGCCGTCCTCGCCCGTGACCGACGAAGTGCGCGTGCAGACGCTCAAGCGCGCGGCCAACCAGCTTTCGCTCGCCGCGAGCGACCACCCGGGGCCGGGCGCGGCGGAGGCGAAGCATCTGTCCGACTCGCTCAACAAACTCGCGAACGCGAGCCCGGCCACGCGCGACCGCGCGGAAACCGCCTTCAGCCTCACGCTCAGGCTCGCCTTCGCGCAGCTCGCGCGCCTGTTGCAGCCCTCGGAGATCACGCGGGAAAACCTGCCGCCCGAGATGGCGCGCGACTGGGTGGCGCCGACCGGCCAGGCGATCGTGGACGTCGCGCCGCGCGTGCCGCCGGGCGTCGACCCCAACGACGATGTGATGCTCGCGCGCTTCGCACACGCGGTGAAGGCGGCGGAGCCGAACGCGATCGGCGGCCCGATCTCGATCCTGCACTCGGCGAACGTGATCATCCTCGCGTTCTTCCAGGCAGCGGGGTGGTCGGTGCTGCTCATCACGGCGCTGCTCTGGATCACGTTGCGCAATTTCGGCGACGTGCTGCGCACGATCATTCCTCTACTGGTATCGGCGCTCGTTACGCTCGAATTGTGCGTCGTCTTCGGAATTCAGCTAAATTTCGCCAACATCATCGCGCTTCCCCTGATGCTCGGCGTCGGCGTCGCGTTCAAAATCTACTTCGTGATGGCCTGGCGCGCGGGGCAGACCGGCCTCCTGCATTCGAGCCTCACACACGCGGTGCTTTTTTCCGCCGCGACCACCGCCACGGCGTTCGGGAGCCTGTGGCTATCGCATCATCCGGGCACGTCGAGCATGGGCAAGCTGCTCGCACTGTCCTTGTTCTGTACGCTGATAGGCGCCGTGGTCTTCCAGCCGGTGCTGATGGGCAAGCCGCGCGCAAAACGCGCGAGATCGGAAACTCAGGGGATCGACCAATGAAGAAGAATCAAGCCGCGCTCACCATGGCGGCGGCGAGCCTGGCGCTCCTCGTGACGTCGGGCTGCGCCACGGGCCCCGACCGCAAACCGGGCGATCCGTTCGAGCCCGCGAATCGCGCAATTTTCACGTTCAACGACAAACTCGATACCTACGTCGCGCAGCCGGTTGCCAAGGGCTACCAGAAGGTGACGCCGCAGCCGCTGCGTCAGGCGATCACGAACTTCTTCTCGAACATCGGGGACGTCGACAACTTCGCAAACAACGTGCTGCAGCTGAAGATCACCGACGCCGTCCAGGATCTGATGCGCATCGCGATGAACACGACCTTCGGTCTGGGCGGCCTGATCGACTTCGCGACGTTGGCGGGGCTGCCCAAGCACCATCAGGACTTCGGCCTCACGATGGGCCACTACGGCATGCCGGCCGGCCCGTATCTCGTGCTGCCGCTGTTCGGGCCCAGTTCGGTGCGCGACGGCATCGGCATGGCCGTGGACGTGAAGTTCAACGTCATCAACTACTTCGAGCCGGCGGTGCGCAACCCGATGTATCTCGCGCAGTTCATCAGCGCGCGTGCGGACCTGCTCGGCGCAACCGACCTGCTCAAGCAGGCGGCACTCGACCCGTATTCGTTCGTGCGCGACGCCTACCGCCAGCAGCGCGAATCGCTGATCCGCGGCTCGCGCGGCAACAATGCGCCGCTGCCCGATTACGGCGAGCCGGGCGGCGAGGCCGCACCGAACGAGAACGGGGCACCCCATTACGAAGACCCGGGCGAGTCGGGCGGTGCCGGCGGCGCAGGTGGCGCAGGTGGCGCAGGTGGCGCAGGTGGCACGGCGGCCCCCGGCGCTTCGAACAATGGTCTGCCGAATTACGAGGATCCTGGCGAGGGGAGCGCGACGGGCGCTACCGGGGCTGCTACGACCGGTGCGGCCGCGGCTGGCGCGGGTCCGGGTGCTGCTGCGGCGGCCGGCACGGCGGGTGTAGCCGCGGCAGCCGCTTCCGCACCGGCGAGCGCATCGGCGCCTGTCGCGGCTTCGGGTGCGACGGCAGCGCCTGTGAAGCCCGCATCGGCGCCCTGAACGCAACATAGGGCCGCCCGTATGCGGGCGGGCGGCGTATCAATGCAAAAAACCCGGCAACCTTTCGAGGTTGCCGGGTTTTTTATCGCGTCGCGAGCACCGCTCAATGCACCGAAGCGTCCTCGCTCTCGGCCTGGCGTTCGGCCTCGTTCGCCGCCGCCAGCGCCGTGGCATCCGCCGTCGTCTGCACGGTCTGGCGATAGCGCTCGTAGGCTTCGTCGGCGTAACGGATACGCTCGCGGCCGTGCGGGGCCGGCATGCCGTCGGCGCCCAGGTTCACGAACACCATCTTTTCGATCGTCAGGATGCTCTTGCGCGTGATCTTGTTGCGCACTTCGGCGCGCAGCGTGATCGACGTCCGGCCGAAATCCGTGGCCGTGATGCCGAGCTCGATGATGTCGCCCTGACGCGCCGAGCTCACGAAGTTGATCTCCGACATGAACTTGGTCACCACGCGTTGATTGTCGAGCTGGCAGATCGCGTAGATCGCCGCTTCTTCGTCGATCCAGCGCAGCAGGCTGCCGCCGAACAGCGTGCCGTTCGGATTCAGGTCTTCAGGCTTGACCCACTTGCGAGTATGAAAATTCATGGCTGGCCACTCCCCGATATGTGATTTGTCCCCAGCTCGCAGGAACGAACCTAGGGTTAACACTGAGATGTTACCAGAGATAGGGGTTTACCCTAGTTTTTCAATAACCGGGCAGGGTCATTTCGGGAAAAAAGCGCCGGCGGCCGTCAACACCTGCCGCGCGGCGCTCAGCGACTGGCGTGCCGCTTTCGCGTCCGCCGCCACGCGCAGCAGGCCGCCCAGCTGCGCCGGGTCGCGCGCCAGTTCGCGCAGGACCGGGAGCACCGCCGTCGTGCCGTCATCGCGCAAGCCGGCCATGGCCGCTTTCGGCAGGCTGCGCCACGCCGGATCGACGATCGCGCGGCACACTGCGAACGGCACGCCATGCGCGGCCGCGGCGGCGGCGGCCAGGTGCGATTCCATATCGACGGCGAGCGCTCCGCACGCGCTGAACAGCGCGGCCTTGTCCGCCGCACCGGTGAGCGGCGCGGCAACGGCTGCCTCCACGCCGCGCCGGGTTTTCGCGGCGAGCGGCGAGGCCATCAGCGCGTCGGCCATGCGTGCGCTCCAGGCGGCGTCGGTCGCGACGCGCCCGAACGGCCCTTCGATCGCTTGCGCGATCACCAGCGTGCCAGGCTCGAGATCGGGTGCAAGACCGCCCGCCGTGCCGAAGCTGACGATGGCCGCCGCGCCGTCCTCGAGCGCCGCCGCAAGCGCGCTCTGCAGCAGATCGGCGCGCGCGGCATAGACGGCGCGTACGCCATCCTGGCCTTTGCCCGCGGCAATGCTCGCCTCGAAGGCCATGCCCGTTACTGCGATCACGGGCAGGGCGCGCGCCTTGATACCAGCCGCCGCGCTCACAGACCGACCGTGACGCGCGTCACGCCCGCGCGCTTGAGGTTGCGGTAGCGCGCGAGCGCCCACAACGGGAAGAACTTGCGATAGCCGTGGTAGCGAAGATAGAACACGCGCGGAAAGCCCGTGGCCGTGAAGCGCGTTTCGTCCCAGAGGCCGTGTTCCTGCTGCGTTGTCTGCAGATACTCGATGCCGCGTGCCACCGCCGGATGATCGACCGCGCCCGCCGCCATCAGGCCGAGCAGCGCCCAGGCCGTTTGCGAAGCCGTGCTGGTGGCGCGCTCATAGCCGCGGTATTCGAGCTTGTAGCTCGTGCCGTCTTCGCCCCAGCCGCCGTCGTCGTTCTGGATCTGCACGAGCCATTGCACCGCGCGCTTCATGCGCGGGTCGTCGTGACTGAGACCGGCCGCGTTGAGCGCGCACAGCGCCGTCCACGTGCCGTAGATGTAGTTCATGCCCCAGCGACCGTACCAGCTGCCATCGGCTTCCTGCTCTTCGAGCAGATAGTTGTACGCGCGGCGCGCGTGCTCGCTCGCGGCCGGCAGCTCGCCGAGCTGCGCGAGCATCGAGAGACAGCGGCCCGAGACGTCGGCGGTCGGCGGATCGAGCAGTGCGCCGTGGTCCGAGAACGGGATGTTGTTCAGGTAGTACTGCGTGTTCTCCGGCTCGAACGCGCCCCAGCCGCCGTTGCTGCTTTGCATGCCGACCACCCATTCGCGCGCGCGGGCGATCGGGGCGTCGTAGGCCTTCGTGTTGTCGAGCTTGTCCACGCGGTCCATCGCGGCCACGACCACGGCCGTGTCGTCGACGTCGGGGTAGTGCGGGTTCGCGTACTGGAATGCCCAGCCGCCCGGACGCACCGCCTCGCGGCGCGAGATCCAGTCGCCGCGCACGTCGAGAATCTGCAGCGGACGCAGCCATTCGAGGCCGCGGCGCGCGGCTTCCTCCGCGCGGGCGTCGCCGGTCTCCAGCAGGGCGTGCGCCGCCAGCGACGTATCCCACACCGGGGACAGGCAGGGCTGGACGTACGCTTCCTCCGTGTGGACCGTCACCAGCTTTTCGAGCGACTGGCGTGCGATCGCGCGGTGCGGATGATCGGCGGGATAGCCCAGCACGTCGTACATCATCACGGCGTTGGCCATGGCCGGGAAGATCGCGCCCAGACCATCCTCGCCGTTCAGGCGCTCGTCGACGAACGCCACCGCGGCGTCGATCGCGCGCTGGCGCAGGTAGGTCGGAAAGAGCGGATCGGTCACGCGCAGCACGCCGTCCACGGCGCGGAAGAAACCGAACCAGCCCTTGCTCTGATGCGGGGAGCGGGCGTTCAGGCCTACGCTCACCGGCGCGCCGCGGAACAGCTCGTCGATGCGCACGCCACGCGGGTTGCGCGCCACCGGACGCTTCGCGCCCAGCACGAGCAGCGGCACGATCACCGTGCGCGCCCAGTACGACACCTTCGACAGATGGAACGGGAACCACTGCGGCAGCAACGTGATCTCGACGGGCATCATCGGGACTGCGTACCACGTCACCACGCCAAACAGCGCGAGCAGGATGCGCGTGAACACGTTGACCTGCTCCGCGCCGCCCGCCGCGAGAATCGCCTCGCGCGCCCGCACCATGTGTTCGGCGTCTTCGGCGTCGCCGATCATCTTGAGTGCGAAGTAAGCCTTCACGCTTGCGCTCACGTCCATCGCGCCGTCGGTGAAGAGCGGCCAGCCGCCGTCCGGCAGCTGGATGCGGCGCAAGTAGCGCGCGATCTTCTGTTCGAGTTCGAGGTTCGCGGTTTCGCCCAGGTAATGCACGAGCAGCACGTATTCGGCCGGGATCGTGGCGTCCGCTTCGAGTTCGTAGACCCAATGGCCATCGGCGCGCTGGTCGGCGAGGATCGCATCGGTCGCGCGCACGACGGCGGCGTCGAGCATGGCGAGCGGTGCGGCCGTCTCTTCGGCAAACGTGGGGGTGGGCATCGCCACGCCCGGCGTGGCGACGCCGAGCATGTCCTGGGATAAATCGTTCATCTACGTTCCAAATTTTCGGTCAGGAGCAGCTCGGCGGCCTTGCGGCCCGAGCGGATCGCTCCTTCGATCGTCGCGGGCAGACCGGTAGCCGTCCAGTCGCCTGCAAGCATCAGATTGTTCCAGCGCGTGCGCGTCGCGGGCCGGCGCCATTCCTCGTCGGGCACCGCGGCGAAGGTCGCGCGCGCGTCGGCGCACACGCGCCAGGCAGGCATCGGCTCAAGCGGCAGCGAGGCCGCCTCGGCCACGTCGGTCCACACGCGGCGCGCGATCTCCTCGGGGTCGAGGTCGAGCACGCCGTGCGCGTCGTGGATCGTCGCCGACAGGCGCCCCTCGGCCGTGCACAGCCAGTGGGCCGTGCCGTTGACGAGCGCCATCGGCGTCACGAGGCCCGGCGGCGCCGGCACCGCGTAGTGCACGGTGACGATCGCATTGTGGCGCTGCGGCGCCTGCAGCGCCGGCACGAGCGCCGCGGCGGCCGCGCCGGGCACGGCCAGCACCACCGCCTCGTCGGCTGCGAGCGTGATGCGCCCGTCTGGAAAATCGAGTGCGGAGACGCGGCCCGCCGCGTCGTCGTACTCAATCTCCCTGAGCGGCGAGTCGAGGCGGATCGCCGCGCCGCCGTGCTGAAGCATGCGCAAGGCCGGATCGACGAATGCGCTGGAAAGGCCCCCGCGCGCCGCCAGCGGCCGGAACGACTCGCCGCCCGCCGCGAGCGACTCGCGCAGCATCGCGCCCGCCAGCTCCGCGCTGCCCACGCGCGGCTCGACATTGAGCGCCGTGAGAAAGAACGGGTGCAGCAGCCGGTCCCACAGCACGCCTTCGCAGCGCATGGTCTGCGCCATCGTGCGGCCCGGCTTGGCGAACAGGAGCGGCAGCAGCCCCAGATAGTCCGCGGCGCGCGTACCCGGTACTCGCGAGCGCGAGTCGCCGATCCAGAACGGCATGCGCGAACGCGAGAAGCGCACCGTCCAGCGCGAGCCCGCGGCGATATCCATGAACGCGAAGCCCGGCTCGGTGGGACCGGAGAGCGCGTCGCCGGCGCCGATCGTGCGCACGTACTCCAGCGTGCGCGCATGTCCCGCCAGCACCAGATGATTGCCCGTGTCGAGCGTCGCCGAAAGCGTGCGGTCGTAGTACGAGCGGCAGCGTCCACCTGCCTGGCTGGCGGCCTCGTAGAGCGCCACCTGCACGCCGCGCCGCTGAAGCCGCACGGCCGTCGCGAGGCCCGCAAGCCCAGCGCCGATGACGTGGACTAGCCGAGGCATCAGAACAGCGCGTAACGCGCGACGATCCACATGAGCCGTGCGCGCGGCTTGCTGACTTTCGTGCGCGGCAGGTCGAAGCCGCGATCCACGGTGCGCTCGAGCAGCACGCGGTAGACGGCCGACATGATGCGCGGCGCTTTCACCTGCGCGCGCGGCGCGGCGTCCATGATCGCGTCGGCCTGCGCGAAGTGCGCGCGGGCGCGCTGCACGAGCGTCTCGCACACACGCGGCAGCGACGGGTCGGCGGCGATCGTGTGCGGATTGCCCGCCGCAATCCCTTCGCGCGCGAGCAGTTCGCGCGGCAGATAGCAGCGGTTGATGTCCGCGTCTTCGTCGATGTCGCGCAGGATGTTGGTGAGCTGCAGCGCGCACCCCAGATGGTGCGACAGCAAGCGGCCCGGCTCCTCCTGCATCCCGAAAATTCTCACCGACAGCCGGCCTGCGGCGCTCGCCACGCGGTCGCAATACAGGTCGAGCGTGTCCTCGTCGGGGGCGCAGATGTCCTCGGCGGCGTCCATGGCCATGCCGTCGATCATCGCGTGAAAATCTGCGCGCTGCAGCCCGAACGTATGGATATGGCGCGTGAGCGCCGCGAGCGAGGCGCGCGGCGTGCCCGCATAGCACGCGTCGATGTCGGCGCGCCATTGGTCGAGCCCCGCCGCGCGCTCGGCGCGGGGCAGGTCGCTGTCCGCGATGTCGTCGACAGCGCGGCAGAAGGCGTAGACCTGATACATGGCGTCGCGCTGCGCAGGGGGCAGGATCCGCATCGCCAGATAAAACGAGCTGCCCGACGAAGCGGCGGCAGCGTCGGTTTGTTGTGTATCGTCCACGACGAGATTGGAAACAGCCAAGACGATCTCCGCTGGGGGCGCCCTCACCGGGCGTTCGACTCTATTCGGGCCCGCATTGCCGCGGGTCGCCCGCGCGCGCGGACACGCGCGAGGCACCAGACCCTTAAATTGCTTGCCGGGAGGCGTGCAAGGCCGGAAACGGGCAAAAGTATATCAACCTTTGGGCGACCCGCGCAGGGCCGTCAGCGCCTGGGGACCGCAGTGGAGGCATGGCCGCGCAGCCCCGGAGCATGGGGCGATGAGCCGGACTGAGGCGGGAGCCGTTTGCGCCCGACTCGGATCAGGCGAGCGCGACCGAGCGGTTGCGCCCCTGGCGCTTCGCCGTGTAGAGGGCGGCGTCCGCCTCGTTGATCATGCCTCCGTAGTCGGGCGCACCCGTGCGCGCCGTCGCGGCGCCGACGCTGGCCGTCACGGGCACGATCACGCCTTGCACCTCGATCGGCTCGTCGCCGATCGTGCGGCGGATCTTCTCCGCGACGTAGAGCGCGTCGTCGAGCGGCGTGCACGGCAGGAGCAGCGCGAATTCCTCGCCGCCGAAGCGGCCGAACACATCCTGCTTGCGCACCACGCCCGACACGCGCTGCGCCATCGAGCGCAGCACCGTGTCGCCGGCCACATGGCCGAATTCGTCGTTGATGCGCTTGAAGTGGTCGAGGTCGAACAGCAGCATCGACAGCTCGCCGCCGTAACGCTGCCAGCGCAGGAATTCGTCGGCGAGGCGCGTTTCGAAAAAGCGCCGGTTCGCGATGCCGGTGAGACCGTCGCGGTCGGCGTATTCGCGCAGCTTCGCCACGGCGTCCTCGCGCTCGCGCTGCATGACGCTCACGTGGGTGACATCGGAGATGGTCACGCACACGGCTACTACGTCGCGCCCGCGCATGAGCGGCATGAAGGTGCAGTCTTGCTGCATGTAGTCCACACCGCCCGTGATCGGCCGGTCATGGTCGAACTGGAACAGATACGGGCGCTGCTCCCACGAGCTGAACGCAAAGCTGCCCAGCTGGAACACGCTTTCCACCTTGCGCGTGAGCCACGCGCGCGGCAGGTCCGGGAAGCGTTCGAAGATGGAGCGGCCGATCACGTCCTCGGCGGTCACGCCGCTGTGATCCTGCATGAAGCGGTTCCAGCTCAGCACGTTCATGTCGCGATCGACCACGAATATGCCGAAGCCCACCCGTTCGACAACGAGGTCCGCTAGTGTTGGCAACCCGGCTGGCTCGTTCATAGGCTATGTAACAACGCGTCGATGGCCCGGCTCACGACATGGATCGACTCCTCGGCCATCAGCATGACGAGGTGGGCGCGAAAGCGCTGGTCTTCCAGCGCGAAATTGACTTCGACGAGCAGCGCGACGTCCCACGCGAGCAGGCCCGGCTGGAACACCTCGTCGAGCATGATCGCCTCGCCGAGCAGCCCCGGCTGCGAAAACACTGGCATGCGCCCGAGCTGGTCGAGCATCGACGACACGCACGCGCCCGTGAGCGCGTTGGCGACGTCGAACATCAGCTCTTCCTCGGTGAGGGCATCGTCGCCGATCGTCGCGTAAGGCCCGCCGACCAGGCTGCCAAGTTCGGCGATCTCGCCGCTGCGGCAGATCACCAGCGCCTCGCCCTTGATTTCCGAGCGAAAGCCCTGGCGCACGGCCGCAACCGGGCCGTCGATACCGGTCATCTCGCGCAGCGCCGCCGCGGCCTCGGAGACGGCGACCACGCGCACGCGCGGCACCGACAACTCGATGAAGGCGTTGAGCAGCGCCGACAGACGCGTCGCGGCCTGCCCCATGCCGAGATTGGCGATCTCCTGCAGCGCGTCGCGCTGGAGTTCCGTGAACACTCGATCAGGCATACAACCCGTACTCCTTCAGGATGGGCAGCAGCGCCTCCTGGGTTACCGGCTTTGCGACGAACGCCGCCGCGCCGAGTGCCTGCACGCGCTCGCGGGCACGAGGCTGGACGTCCGCGGAAACGACGATCACGAACGTGTTCAGGTCTTCGTGCTGCAACGCTTCGAGGACCTGGAAGCCCGTCAGGTCGGGCATCGTGAGGTCGAGGAACATCACAGCCGCACGACCGGCGCGGTAATGGGCAAGCGCTTCGTGTCCGTTCGACGCGTACGAAATCGCCACGTCCCAGTCCTCGGGCAGCGCCTTCGTGAGCACCTTGCGGGCTAACAGCGAGTCATCGGCGATCACGATGGGCAAGGACATGGATATGCTGAATGAGTGTGCGTTGGACGGAGTGCGTTTCGACGGATTAACGGCGGAGCGGGCAATTACTTTAGGGAGACTTCAAAGAAAAATGCGAACCGGGCCGAATAATTCGTAACGCATAAACGGACCCGCGCGCTGGCGCGCCGACGCAACGCGCATGGCTGCGCCGTTGCCCAATGGCTACCGGCAACCCGTGCGCCGGTGTGAAGGCCCTCGTCTGCATGCCTGCAGCCACCCCGTAGCATGGCCATCCGCCGTAATGGCGAGCGTGGCGTTCATGCGAATGCGTTATTTATCGTGTCCGGGATTCTCGAATCAAATTGAATCAAATGCAACTCGCCGTTAATCATTCGACGAACAAAATCGACTCATTCTGGCTAATTTATGGAAATAAATTATCCATCCCTTAAATAAAGAACGTTGATTATCCCTTTGTGGTACGTTTGCGCTTCGCCGATTTTCGCGAATTCGGCATTCAGCGAGAGAAAACCCCTGGCGGCCTGCCTGACCGGCGATGCTTGCGGCGCACCGGGTATGCGCTGGCCGTCGGGGCGTCATCGCGGTCGTTTATCATGTCGACTGCCCCGCCGCCTTTTCCCTGCTTTTCCGTACGATGATTGCTGACCGGCCCGAGCGGCCAGACGAACGCATACCCCAGCCACCCCCTGCCGACGACGCGCCGTTTCCGGCCGCGCCGGGCCACGACTTCACGGTACGCCGGCGCACGCTGCTCGCGCTGCTCGTCGCGGCGATCGTGCTGCCGTGCCTCTACGTCGCCGCCATGGCGTACAACGACTTGCGCGCGCGCGAAGCCGACGCCACCGACACCACGCTGCGCACCGTGCGCGTGGCCGAAGAGCACGCGCTCAAGGTGTTCGACATGAACGAGGCGCTCGATGCTCGCGTAGTCGACCTCGTGCGCGATCTGAACGACGACGGCATCCGCGCCAGCGAGCCGCAGATCCACGAGAAACTCGATGCCATCGGCGGCGGTTATCCGCAAGTGGCCGCGGTGTCGATTTTCGGCACTAACGGCGACCTGCTCGCGAGCAGCCGCTATTCGCCGCCGCCGACCATGTCGATCGCCTCGCGCGACGACTTCGCCGGCATCCGCGACGGCCGCGTGCTCGACCACGTCTCGCGCGTGATGCAGGGCCAGGTGAGCGGCGAGACCGTGTTCAACATGGGCGTGGCGCGCCTCGACGAAGCCGGCGGATTCGCGGGTCTCGTCTCGGTCGCCTTGCGCCCCGGCTATTTCAGCTCGTTCTACCGCGACCTGCTCGGCTCCGGCTCGCCGATGTCGCTCGGCCTCGTGCGCAGCGACGGCACGATCCTCGCCTTCGATCCGCCCCCGCGCGTGGACGGGCCCACGATCACGCCGCACTCGCCGCTGGGCGCCGCGCTCCAGCGCGGCACGGAGTCCGGTGTCGTGCGCATGCATTCCGCGCTGCTCGGCAGCAACGTGATCCTCGCGTTCCGGCGCGTGGGCGCGTACCCCGTCTATGTGACCTGCGCGTATCGCACGCCCGCGATCTGGGCGGCGTGGTACCGGCACCTGAGCGTGCTCATCATCTCGATGTTCGTCCCGTCGATTGCCCTCTGGTGCGTGATCTGGCTGTCGCTGCGGCGCCTCGCCGCCGAAGAGGAGGCGTGGGAGCGCTGGCAGGCCGAAGCCTCGATGCGCCGCTCGATCGAATCCGCCTACCGGCAGTCGCGCAAGATGGAAGCGCTCGGCAACCTCGTGGGCAGCGTCGCGCACGACTTCAACAACCTGCTGATGATCGTCTCGGCCAACGTGCAGATCGCGCGGCGGCGCGGCGCGGCGGGTTTGGAGCGCGAACTCTCGGCGGTCGAGCGCGCGCTCAAGAGCGGCCAGTCGCTCACGCGCCAACTGCTCGGCGTGGCGCGCAAGCAGCCGCTGCGCAACGAGACGATCCACGTCGGGCGCTGGCTGCCGGCGGCCCGCGAACTGCTGCGCGCGTCGCTGGGCGCGAAAGTGTCGCTCATCGTCGAAGTCGACGACGACGTGTGGCCCGTGCTCGTCGATGTGGCCGAATTCGAGCTCGCGCTCATCAATCTCGCGGTGAACGCGCGCGACGCGATGCCCAACGGCGGCCGCTTCACGGTGCGCGCGCGCAACATCAGCTTCCGGCCCGACGAAGGCTTCCCGCTCGACGGCGACTTCGTGCACGTCACCCTCGAAGACACCGGCACCGGCATGCCGCCGGACGTGCTCGCGCGCGCGTTCGAGCCGCTCTACACGACCAAGTCGAAGGGCACGGGCACCGGCCTCGGGCTGCCGCAGGTGTTCGCGTTCTGCGAGCGCACCGGCGGACTCGCCGCGATCGACAGTGCGATCGGCGCGGGCACGACGGTGCATCTGTATCTGCCGCGCTCGCTCGCCGAGCCGCCCGCGCCGCGTCCGAGCGAGCCGCGCGAGGAGAGCGCCGAGGTGCAGCATGGGCTGAACGTGCTGCTCGTGGAGGACAACGACGAAGTCGCGGCCGGCACCGAGGCGCTCCTGCAGATGATGGGCCACCGCGTGACCTGCGCGAGCGACGCGGCGAGTGCGCTGGAACGGGTCGAAGCGCCGCCTGCCGAGGGCGAGCCCACGCCGCGCTTCGACCTCGTGCTTTCCGACATCCACATGCCGGGGACGATGAACGGCATCGATCTGGCCGAGGCGCTGCAGGGGCTCGAGCCGGACCTGCCCGTGATCCTCGTGACGGGCTATGCGGAGGAGCTCGAGCGCACGCGCAATGCCGATGTGCGTGTGCTATCGAAGCCCTTCGACATCGCGCTGCTGGAGAAGATGCTCGAGGCGATTCGCGAGGACCGCCAGGCGCGCGCGAAGCGCGAACACGATGCGACGCTCCCGAGCCCGCGAGCATGACAAGTCGCAGGAACACGCTTCGCGGCACGAGGCTTGCGACAGCCAGCACGACCCGCAGAATCAGGCGGTTAGACGTCGCGCGCAGCATGCGCCAACCGATGCACGAGCAAAGCACAATCGGCGCATGATGTAAGCAGGCGTCGCCATCTGGCGAAGGAGGCTGCCATGAAACAGACCGTGACCGGCGTTTTCCAAACCTACGAGGAAGCACGCCACGCGCAGGACGCGCTGCTGCAGCGCGGCTTCGCGGCGGGCGACATCGACCTGCCGGCGCGCACCGAGGGTGTGCTGGCCGGCATCGAGCGGCTCGTGGGAAGTTTTTTCTCGTCGACGGGCGATGCGCGTCGCACCACCGAGGCCCAGACGGGCATGACGCCGCCGCCGGGCGAAGCGGTGCGCATCGGCGTGCATGTGAGCGACGAGGCGCACGCCAACCTCGCGTACGAGACGCTGCGCGAAGAGCATGCGACGGAAGTCGCGCTACGCGGCACGCCGTGGGCATGGCCCGCGACGGACCGTCCGGTCGCGCGCGAGCACTCGGCGCTCGACGAACTGGGTCTCTCCGAATTCGCCGATGCCATGCGCCGCCGTGCCGCGCAGACCGAAGCCGCGCGCGAACAAGCCTCCGTTGACCCGACCGTCGAACCCACTGTCGAACCGATGCGGCCGACGAGCGAGGCCGAAGCGACCGTGCTCACATCGGCCAGTGCACCGGGCGCTGGTGCGGTGATGGGCGCGCATCATGTGGACGTTCCTGGCGCACCCGAAGCGACGCGACCCGCAGCAGGCGTCGCGCCGCAAATTCCGGACGAATTCCTCGAATACGAGGAAGATACGCCCGAGCACCACAAGGACATGCCGGGGCAGCGCCGAACGTTGCACTGAAGCCCCTCGCGCAAATGCCGCGTGGGTTGCGTTTCAGGCGTCAGCGGCCGAGCTGGCGCTTGACCCAGGCCACGTACGTATCGACGAAGCCCTGCAGGAACTTGCGGGTGTCCTCGTTGACGATCTCGCCTTTCTCGTTAACGCGGCTCGGGTCGTGCTTGATGAACATCTCGGGCTGACCGAGCAGCGGGACGTCGAGATAGGCGAGCACGTTACGCAGATGTTGCTGCGAGAGCGCTGTGCCCGTTGCCCCCACCGACGTGCCGAGCACCGCGCCCGGCTTGCCGCGCCACGAATTCGTGCCCCACGGCCGCGAACCCCAGTCGAGTGCGTTTTTCAACCCGCCCGGAATCGAGCGGTTGTATTCGGGCGTGACGAACAGCAGGGCGTCGACCGCTTCGATCTGTTGCTTGAAGCGGCGCGCCACCTCGGGATAGTCGGCGTCGTAATCCTGGCTGTAGAGCGGCAGCACGCCGATGTCGAGATACTCGAAAGTAAAATCGGCGGGTGCGAGCGAAGTCACCGCGTGTGCGAGTTGCCGGTTGAATGAATCCTTGCGCAGACTGCCGACTACCACTGCGATCTTGTAGGCCATTTCGGTTTCCTCGGAAGCGCGCGCGAAGCGCAATGGAAGGAAACGTCATCATAGACGTATGCGCCTTCCGGCGATGCGCAGACGCTCGCTCGGGTCAGCCCGATATCGGGATCGGCGAGGCGTTGTGGATAACCGTGGGTAACGCGAATTTATCCACAGATTTTGGGCATAAGCTTGTGGACAACTTGCGCGAAGAGCCGATGAACACGGGCCTCGCGTCGGATTCGTCTGCAGGTTAGCAAAGATGCAATTTCCATGCGTGCATGGCAGGGATTGCACCTCGTCCATGCACGCGGGCGCTCGCGCTCGCGATTCGCTCGCTTTTGGCGCCTGAGTACCCCAACGCATGCATCCCGGCGATGTCAGCCAAACAGTGCGGCAATGTTTTCGGTCGGGCGCCCGATCACGGCGCGGCCATTGCGCACGACGATGGGTCGCTGCAGCAGAATCGGATGCCGCACAATTGCTTCGTAGAGCTGATCATCTGTAACGCCAGGCGCATCGAGGCCGAGTTCTGCGTACTCGGTTTCGCCGGTGCGAATCATGTCGAGCAGCGGGCAGCCCAGCATCGCGTGCAGCGCTTTGAGTTGGTCGACGGTGAGCGGTTGTGTCAGGTATTCAATTACCTTGACTGACTCGTTTGCCGTTGCAGTGGATACCCGTTCGTAAGCCGCGCGGGACTTGGAGCAGCGGGGGTTGTGGTAGATCGTGATCATGACGTCGCAATTGCGAGAGAGGAGTGGTGGTGGGTGAGCCTCGGTGAGACTGGGGCCTCGCTGCGATTTTACCGGGGGGCGCGCTGGCACGCGTAGGCCGCTTCTGCGGACCATTCCTGACTCTTGGTGCCGAGGTTTGCTGCCATGGGGGCGTCATGTGGATTCGCGGTGAGATTTTCCGGTCGCGCTTTGTGTGCGACGGGGAAGCGATGGAGTGAGGCGCGGACTTTATGTGCATAAAGCCGTGAGGTGCGCCGATATCATCGTCCGGTGTGCCCGTTAGCAGATCGACGCCATGCATCGAAGGCATTGCCGAGGCAGATTTCAGTGCCGCGCGCGAACGCTAGCGACGTTCCCACGCCCCTGTCCGAGCTTTATGCGCATAAACCTTGTCCGAATGGCTAATTCGACTGCAAATTACGCCAAAAATCATTGAACTGAAAAACATTCCAGGTAAAATCCCAAGCTAATAGCAAAAAGGAGAATACCAATTGGCAGCAGAGATAATCGCAGTCACGCAGCAAAAGGGCGGGGTCGGCAAAAGCACGATCGCGATGCATCTCGGCGCGGCCTTTCACGAAAAGGGGAAGCGGGTTCTCGTCGTGGATGCCGACGGCCAAAACACGCTGGTCCATTGGGCCAGTGCGTCAGCCGATGGTGACACCGGCATCCCGTTCCCGGTCGTCAATCTTTCCGAAGCCGGTGGCCAGATCCATCGGGAGATCAAGAAGTTCGTCAACGACTACGACGTGATCGTCGTGGACTGTCCGCCGTCGATCACGGAAAAGGTCTCGGGTGTGGTGTTGCTCGCTGCGACCGTCGCCGTCATTCCGACTTCGTCTTCTCCGGCTGACTACTGGTCGAGTGTTGGTCTCGTGAAGCTCATCCAGCAGGCTCAGGTCATGAACGAAGATCTGCGCGCGGTATTTCTGCTGAACAAGACCGAGGAGAAGCGCATGCTCACCCGCGAGCTGAAGCGCGCCCTCGAAGAGCTTGGTTTCCCTCTGCTCAGAACGCAGATTCCCACACGTGAGGCGTACAAGCAGGCGATGGCCTTGGGCCAGACCGTTCTGCAAATGAACGATCGCGGCGCTCGCCTCGCCGCGGTGGAAGTGCGCGCATGCGCCGACGAGATCGCGGCCATGCTTCCCTGACTTTATGCGCATAAAGGACCCTGAATGAAACCCTCCCAATTCGCCAAAGGCTTTCAGGCTCGTCCGGATACGACGAGCAGCGAGAAGCGCACTGCGCTCGACCGTCTCAACGCCATCGACGGCCTCGTCCAGGACAAGCCAAAAACGCGCGAAGTTGCTGGGCGCTCGAGTCAGCCTGCGCTTGTGACCGGCCTTGAACCTGCCGTCGAGCCGATCCTCGACGATGCGCCTGGCCTCGAAAATGAATCGGTCGAATACCGCACCTGGCGCATCGCTCAAGGCTACCGTCCGGGGCAGATCATCGAGTTGCCGCTCAAGGACATCAAGCCGAGCCCCTTCAATCCGCGTCACTTCTATCTGAAGGCATCGATCGCTGAACTCGCTGTCAATCTTGCGAAGCAAGGGCAACAGCAGGCGATCCATGTCATTCCCGACTATGCGGCGCCGGGCAGCTACTACGTGAGCGATGGCGGCCGTCGCGTGCGGGCACTGAAAGAAGCGAACAAGGAAGTCGTCAAGGCAATCGTCGTCGACCTGCCGATCGGCATTCAGAGCTACAAACTCGGTTACGACCTGAACGTCCAGCGCGATTCGCAGACCGTTTTCGATAACGCGGTGGTGTGGAAGCGATTCATCGACGAAAAGCATTTTCTGAGTCAACGTGAACTTGCCGACCACCTCGGCCTCGACGAATCGACGGTGGCGGTTGCGCTATCGATCGGCAAGTTGCCGGAATCGGTCATGCAGGAAATGGTGGCACGCCCGGACCGCTTCGGCTCGAACATGGCCTATCAGGTCGGGCGCTATCACGGCGCGCGCGGCACCGATGCCACGCTGCGTCTCATCAACCGCATCGTGGCCGACGACCTCAGCACGCGTCAGGTAGCGGATATCGTGAAAGGCCGGGCGAGCGCGCAGGAAAGCCCGAAACCGGCTGGGCGGCAACGCTACGCACAACGGCTGGAGATCAAGCTGGACGGTGTCGCCGTCGGCGACTTGAAGTCTTATGGCGACGACCGGCTCGAGTTGCGCCTGAAGGGACTCACCAAAGATCGACGGGACGCGATTCTTCAGCAGATCGAACAGATCCTGAAAACGAAATAACCTTGGAAAATGTGTCGACGGCTGCCACGCACTGGCGGACCGTCGACGATCGAGGCACGATCGTTTCATGCCTCACAATCGCCCGAACGGTCACACCCTCACCGCCCCGCATTGCACGGGCCGGCCATAACTGATGCTCATGCAGCGCGCGTTTGGCTCAGCGTGAACGCGAGCAGATCGCCGTCGGTCGGTTCGCCCCAGGTCTTGCGCGCGAGCCAGTCGAAGAACGCCGTATCGGCCAGTTTCGATTCCAGCCCGCGACGACGCCAGTCGTCGCGCAAATGCGATCCCAGTCCCGGCAGTTCATCCGTCTCAAACGACTGACGCGCCAGTTCACGCTCCATGTCGCCCTGCTCCTCATAGAGCGAGCGCGCTTCCTTGCGCCGATACGCCGCGTACTCATCGAGCAGCCGCGCCTTCGGATCGTCGGCTGAGACCGCTGCCGCCGCACCGCGGCCAACGGCCGGTGTGGCGCCTGCCGCGGTCTCGACCGGCGGCGCATAGCCCTTCTTCAACGCGTCCTTGAACAGCGCAGCGGCGCTGCGTACCGGCGGCAAGCTCGTACTGCGCATGCGCTGTTCGGTCAGCTGCAACGCTGCGCGAATGCGGTTTTCCTCGCTGTCGGCGTAAAGCGACTGCGCTTCCTTGAGCGGAATCCCGATCTTGACCATGCGGTCGACGAGCGTGCTGTCGAACACATTCGGATGCTCGTCGAGCGCGAGCATCGGCTGTTTGCGCTCGGTCACGCGAAACTGGATCTCGGCGACACGGCGCCCTTCGCGATGCTCGATCAACTCGACGAAGATGTTCGTCACCGCGTTGACTTCGGCAATTGCGGGCCGCAGATAATCGCGCTTGAAATACTTGTACTCGCGTTTGGCTTCGTCGCCGGCTTCGGTGTCCGGGGTACCGGAAAGGATTGGGCGCCACCACTCCCAGGTCTCGCGCATCGTCAGATGGCTGGGGTTGGTCAGATAGCGCACGCAGATCTCGTAGAGCGCCAGCCCCGCGCTGCTGCGCAACTGACTCTGGAACTGCAGGCTCAGGCGGGCGTACTGGACCGGATCCAGCAGCTTCTTTTTGATCTTCGGCGCGAACGAGAACTCCACCCAGACGCGACGGGTTTGCGGATCCTCGAGAATTTCCGCGTCCGCAATCAGCGTGGAGATGCCCCACTTGCGGCCGGGCTTCTGGCTCGACGTGCCCTGGCTCCATTCGACCTGCACCGACACCATGCGGCGCAAATGCTCCTTTACGAGCGCCGTATCGTTCGAATCAAACGCCGAGTTGGCGACGATGTCGGACAGTAGCGCACGGTAGGTATCACCTGACTCGTCGGCCTGCTGGGCGACGGCCAACAGGACATTGAACAGCTTGCGGGTCAGCAGGGTGATCTTGCCGCTCTTCGGCTGGATCGCGATCGCCTCGACGGCCTTGCGCAATTCCGCCGAGCTGGGGCTTACCACATCGGTCTTTTTCACGCGCTTCGTGGCCATGCGTCGGGTCGAGAAGAGAATTTCGCGAAAGGATACCGTCTGTGGTGATAGGCGTCTATAGGGCCTCCCTCACCATTGCCGGTGATGCGCATCTCGCGCGCGCCGCTCACCGCGGCACTCTCCCGTATCGCCTCACCTTTGGTCAGACGCCCATCCAGTGGGGCGCTTTGCGTCATGCACGCTCCGGCCGGATCCCGCATTTCTGCCTGAGTACCAAAGGTTGCCATCGGCTCCCGTATTCGCTCACCTTAAATATTTTCGTGCTGACGGTGAAAAAAGTCCGTCGATGGTCGCGAAATCCTGGCAACCAACCGGTTGCCAGCTAAAAAATCCACAACGGTGCGATCGCACTGCAACAAAGCGTGGCCCGCCGCACGGACAAAACGATCGGAAAGTCCCACTTGTGGCGGCAAAAGCTGTCCGACACGGCGATCGAAGCGCCAAATCATCAGCGCGTTACGAGGGAGTGCCCCAGATATCCCGAAAATCCTCACCTGTCGTCGTGCAGGCCAAAGTTATTGGCGCGCTCCCGAAAGCCGACGCTGCGGCTGTTACGCCGGAATTGCTCCCGAAAAACCTCACCTTTTGCATCCGGTCCGGTTGCGCTGCACCGTCGTGGCGCCTCCCGGAAATCCTCACCGCTCATTGCGCCGAAAAGAAAAAATCAATGGATTCCGTAACTTATCCACATGTGCGGCAGGCAGGGGAAGGCGATATCGGCTCCCGCATTCCCTCACCTCAGATCGAGACACCAGATTCAGGCATATGCGAGTTTGCCGAGAAAAACCTCCTGAATATTCTCACCCATACCGGATGACAACCGGGAGTAACACCCTCCGCGAGCCCGTATTCTCGGCGTCTGCAGCGCAGTGAACGCCAACTTTCTCCCGAAACTGCTCACCTTCGGCAGGAAATATGCCAAAAAATGCTCCCGAAAAACCTCACCTTAGCTAAAGAGCGTCGGCGGATCCTGAGACTTTCGCGGCACTGCGGCAATCTCCCGAAAATCCTCACCCTATGTCGCGTAAAGTCTTCGGGAACGTCCTTCGAGCAGCCGGAAGATTCGTGCGGCTCGATGGCAAGCCCCCGAAAAAGCTCACCTCTGGGCCCTGAAAGCGCCCATTTCGCCCGATTTCGGGCGTTGGCTCCCGAAAAACTTCACCTTCGAACTGCATTTTTTCCCGATCCTTCTCACCGCACGCATTTCAGCCCCTCGATTTAGCCAAAAAATGGCGCGAATCGCCGCTCCCGAATCCCCTCACCGTTGCATTTCCCGTAACATCGGAGCCGGGCCCGGCCGTGCGTGATATGCCCGGCCGTGGCCTCCCGTATCGCCTCACCCTTGCCGGGAAGTCAAGAATCCCCCCGCTCCTGAACCCGCTCACGTCCTCTCCTGCAGTGGCTCACCGGCGTTCCCGAAGCCCGCCACCGAACTGTCCCGCAGGCGCTCACCCAAGATCCCGTAAAGCTTCACCTGATCGGCCGGAAACCCCCGCCAGGCAAGGATTTGCCGTGGCGTTAACGTTTTTAACCGGTATCAAGGGTGTTTACTTTTATATCTCTCAAGCAAGAATCCTCCCGCGAGCTACCCGAGATATCCACATTCCTAACCCACCACCGCGCCACCTCCCCGAGGCGGCTCGCGTGAAACAACGGATCGCAGTAGAATCAGGCGAGAAATTCACGTGTTTACAAGGGCTTATGAAACAAAGTTCGATTTGTTTCACGGAAAACCCGCGCTGATCTCTTCTCGTGACGAGATAGATGACCCCTTGACGGCCATCACCCTATCGCTGGCAAGCTCAGGACTCAAAAACGTAGCAAATAGAACGTAATTTGTTATTATTCGTCCACTCCACTGCCGAGAAGACGAATATGCGAGACCAGGACCGCCAGGCAATCCGCGAAGAAATCGAGGATTTGCGAAAAAACGGAGCACGCAGGCAGGAACTGTCCTTACACGCCTGCAAACGCTTGTTCTTCGATTTCGAGATCAAGCCCTCGATGGCTGCCGTCCGCGAGCTGACCCAAACCGGAAGCGCCAGCGACATCCCCAAGGATATAGAGCTTTTCTGGCAGCGCATTCGCGCGACCTCCAAAGTGCGTGTCGGCGCCGGGGCGATTCCGCCCGCACTGGAAGAGCGCGCCGGCGAGCTGCTGGGCGCGCTTTTCGAGGAAGCGCTCGCGCTCGCGGGCGAAGCCCTGCAGGCGGAACGTACGGAATTCGAAGCCGGCCGCCTCGATGCCGAGCAGGCGACCCGGGAGGCCGAGGCCCGTCGTTCAGCCGCCGATGAGATGCTGCAGCGCAGCGAAGCGCGCGTGGAAGCGGCCTATGAGCGGGTGCGCGAACTCGAAAGCCAGCTCGCCGCGGCGTCCGCGCAGGGCGTCGCAGCGCATGGCAATCGGGAAGTGCTGGTACAGCGTCTGGAGATGGAAAACGACGCCCTGCGCAAGCGGCTCGAGGCGGAGCAGACCACCAACGCGGGGCTCCGCGACCGCATCGACGGCTTGCACGAGGAAATGCGCAAGAGCACCGAGCACTACGCGCAGCAGATCAAGGACGCGCTCGCCGAGGCCGAACGGCGCGTGAAGCCTATGCTGGTCGAACTGGATTCGCTGCGCACCATGTCGTCGACGTGGCAGGCGGCCCAGCGCGATGCCAGCAAGAAGGAATTCGATTTCATCCAGCAGTTGGCGACGGCGAAGGCCCGCGCCGACCGGCTCGACGCCGTGCTGCGCGAACGGTCCGACGAAGTGGACGTGCTTACCCGGCAGGTCACGGCATTACGCGGGCAGCAGGGACTCGATACCTCGGTCGCGTCGTTGCTGTGTTCACTCGCTGCCGCGGGCCGGCTGGGCGCAGCCGAACTGGCGAGTCTCGGCACCGTAGTCGACGGTCAAGTCGCCTTGCCGGCGCGTTGTCCTAACTGTCACGAAGGGGAACCGGAGTTGTCCGAAGTGGACGATGGTTTCGAATTCACTTGCCCGGAGTGCGAGCACACCTCGGGCACGGGCGCGACGAAGCTTGCGGCGTACGCGCGCTTCATGGCCGGCAAGCATTCACACGAACAGGCTTGACGTGAGCTTTTACGGGAGGCGCGCACACGCCTCTCAAACGTTCAATCGCCGGCCGACGCGACGTTTCATGCCTCGTCGTTTTGCGCCGATACGTGCTGCGACGCCTCGCGTTCCGCCCACGTCTTCCATGCACGATGGAGCCTCCCCGCAGAGATCGGCTGCAGAAAGCCGAGCCACTGTCCTACCTGATCGATATCCGCGCCGCGCTCGAACAGGTCTGCCGCGAACGTGTTACGCAAGGTCTGCGGACTCGCGCGTTCGGCGCGCGTTTTCGCCACGCCCGCCGCTTCCATCAATGCGTCGATGGCGCGCAGCACTGTGGCTTTGTGCATGGGGCGCCCTGAGGGCGAACCCGGAAACACCAGCTGCCCGGGCAATCCGGCCAGGCGGCGCGCATCGAGCCAGGCGCCGAGCACGTCGACGGCAAATGGCGTCAGTCGCGTGACGCGCGTAAACGCCGGATTGGCGGCTTCAATCGTGACCCACTCCGAGCCGATCGCCACACAATCGAGCGTGAGCGCGATGGCGTCTCCCGTTTTCAATCCGCCGCCCAGGAAGATGGCAACGAGCGCACGGTCGCGGCGCTCGCGCCATCGTTTCGCAGCCGATGGCTCGACGAGCGGCGAGAACAATTGGCCGATGATCGCGGCGCGCTCGGCGGGCGTCAGGAAGCCGGTTGGCTCGTTTTCGCGCGCGTTGCGCCATGCGGCTTCGCCGTCCTGGGCGATGAAGCGCGCCGGATTCGTGGAGGCGAGTTCGATTTCGCGCACGTGATCGAGCACGCGCTCGATGAGCCGCAGGTAGCGAAGCCGCTGCGGTTTTTTTATATCGAGGCTAGCGACGAATTCGGCGATCGTGCCCGTATCGACGGTCATGATCGTCTTGCGCTTGAGCGCGAGCCATTCGAGGAAGCGTCCCCATTGCACGCGATAGACCTCGGCGGACGAACTGCGCAAGTCCTGCGAGGCGAGCCAGGCGTCGAACGCCGCGACGGGGTCGCGCTGCCAGTCCTGGCGTTGCTGGTCGAAGAGGTCGCGTGAGGAAGTCGAAGACGCCATCTCTATCATTCCGTTAGTTGCGTTACACGAACATTATAGCGATAGCTCGATGATCAGCCACCCCAAGCCCTCGCACGCCGTACCGCGTCGTGGCGTCTTGCCTGCCGGCGCGACTCTTCCGCGCCTTGTGCGGCGCGTTCGTAGGCCGACACCGCGAATGCAAATACCGCCGGCAACGCGTTGGAGTGTCCGAAGTCGACGGCCTCGTCGGTTTCCGGCCAGGCGAGGTCGCCCGGCCGCTGAAAGAGGCCAAGCATCAAGGCGTCGTGGCGGCTGGCAAAGCCGAGATCCGCGAGGGCTTCGGCCTCGATGGCATGCAGCAGGCGCCACGTTAGCGGCACCTGCCGCGCGATATAACGCTGCGCGATGTTGCGAACGATGTGTTCGAGGTCGCGTGCGGCGGCCTGAAAGCGCAAGGCCGCCAGAGCGGGCTCACGCGGTAGTTCGGTTGGGAGGGACATCGACGGCTCCAGTCGGACTTTAACTGTATAAATATACAGTAGTCGGACCGATCGCGCAGCCTCGTCCGTTCGGTCAGCGCCAGCCGTGAGGCGGGCCGTCAGCCATGAATCACCACCAGCAGCGCGCGTGCTTCACCCTTGCCGGCGTTGCGGATCGCATGCGCCTGATCGGCGATGTAGCGCGCCGTGTCCGCGGCCTTCAGACGCTGCGTCGCGCCGGCCGCCTCCACCTCGATGCTTCCCTGCAGCACAGTGAGATGCTCGCGCGTGCCGGGTTCGTGCGCGGCCGAAACCAGCGCCCCGCCGGGCTTGAGCGTCAGCTCATACCATTCGAAGTGGCCGGCCAGCTCAATGGGTCCCCACACGCGCAACTGGTAACCCGCGTCGTGGCCGTGCAGCGTTGGGATGTCGTGCGGCCCGGCCACCGCGATCGCCTCGGGCGCCTTCGGGGCGGCGAACAGCGAATCGAGTTTGACGCCCAGCGCGTTCGTGAGCCGCCATGCCACGGCAATGGTCGGGTTCGCCTTGTCGCGCTCGATTTCCGATAGCATGGATTTTGAGACGCCCGCGGCGCGCGAGAGGTCGTCGAGCGTCATCTTGCGCTCGGTGCGCAGCCGCTGGATCTGCTCGCCCACGCGCGGCGGCGCGATGGCCGGCATGGCGGAAGCAGGTAGTACGTGAGTTGCGGCCGACGCAGGGGCGTCAGGAACGGCGCCCGCCGGGGCGGATCGCGGTTTGCGGGTGCTTGCCATTCACGGCCTCATCGATTAGAGTGCGTTCGACATATCGAACCCGGGTTCGAAATAAAGGAAATTTTCGCCAGCGGCTGACGGCGACTATAGCAAACTGCAGACAAACCGCAGGCCTGTCGCAGCAAAACTGCGGCAGGCCGCAGCGATGTGAGGAGCACGATTCATGCGTACCCCGTATCTCGACCACTTGCGCGCGACGCTCGACCAGATTCGCGCCGATGGCTTCTACAAGAACGAGCGCGTGATCGCCACGCCGCAGTCGGCCGACATCCGGCTCGCAGACGGCAGCGACGTGCTCAACTTCTGCGCAAACAACTACCTCGGCCTCGCCAACGACGCGCGTCTCATCGCCGCCGCAAAGGACGGGCTCGAGCGCGATGGTTTCGGCATGGCGTCGGTGCGTTTCATCTGCGGCACGCAAAGCGTGCACAAGCAGCTCGAAAGCGCGCTCGCCACGTTTTTGCAAACCGAAGACTGCATTCTCTATTCCAGCTGTTTCGACGCGAACGGCGGTCTCTTCGAAACGCTGCTCGGCGAAGAAGACGCCATCATCAGCGACGAACTCAATCACGCAAGCATCATCGACGGCGTGCGCCTTTCGAAGGCGCGCCGCTATCGCTACAAGAACAACGATCTTTCGGATCTCGAAGCAAAGCTGAAAGAAGCGGACGAAGCCGGCGCGCGCTACAAGCTCATCGCCACCGACGGCGTGTTTTCGATGGACGGCATCATCGCCGACCTCAAGGGCATCTGCGATCTCGCGGACCGCTACGACGCGCTCGTGATGGTCGACGACTCGCACGCGGTCGGCTTCATCGGCGAGCATGGGCGCGGCACGCCGGAGCACTGCGGCGTCCTGCAGCGCGTGGACATCATCACCGGCACACTCGGCAAGGCGCTGGGTGGCGCGTCGGGTGGCTATATCGCGGCGAAGCAGGAAGTCGTCGACTTGCTGCGCCAGCGCTCGCGCCCCTATCTTTTCTCGAACACGCTGACGCCGAGCATCGCGGCCGCCACGCTTGCGGTGCTCGAGTTGATTGAGAGCGACGAAGGCGCACAACTGCGCCGCCAGGTACGCGAGAACGGCGCACAGTTCCGTCGCGAAATGAGCGCGCTCGGCTTCACGCTCGTGCCCGGCGAGCACCCGATCATTCCGGTGATGCTCGGCGATGCCCAGGTCGCCTCGAAAATGGCCGACGCGCTGCTGCACGAGGGCGTCTACGTCATCGGCTTTTCGTATCCCGTCGTGCCGAAGGGCCGCGCGCGCATTCGCACGCAGATGAGCGCCGCGCACACGTCCGCACAGATCGGCCGCGCCGTCGAGGCGTTTGCGCGGGTCGGGCGGCAGCTCGGCGTGATTTAACAAGGATTGCGAATCAAATGAAAGTACTCGCCAAACTCGAACGCGCGCCCGGACTCACGCTCACGCGCGTGAAGAAGCCCGAAGTCGGCCACAACGACGTGATGATCAAGATCCGCAAGACCGCGATCTGTGGCACGGACATCCACATCTGGAAATGGGACGACTGGGCGCAGAAGACCATTCCGGTACCGATGCACGTGGGCCACGAATACGTGGGCGAGATCGTCGAAATGGGCCAGGAGGTGCGCGGCTTCCAGATTGGCGATCGCGTATCGGGCGAAGGGCATATCACCTGCGGCTTTTGCCGCAATTGCCGCGCGGGGCGGCGTCACCTGTGCCGCAACACCACGGGCGTCGGCGTGAACCGCGAAGGCGCGTTCGCCGAATACCTCGTGATTCCGGCCTTCAACGCGTTCAAGATTCCGCCCGAGATCTCCGACGATCTCGCCGCGATCTTCGATCCGTTCGGCAATGCCACGCACACGGCGCTTTCGTTCAACCTCGTGGGCGAGGACGTGCTGATTACGGGCGCGGGGCCGATCGGCATCATGGCGGTGGCGATCGCGAAGCACGTGGGGGCGCGCAACGTCGTCATCACGGACGTCAACGACTACCGGCTCGAGCTTGCGCGCAGGATGGGCGCAACGCGCGCCGTGAACGTTTCGCGCGAGTCGCTGCGCGACGTGATGAACGAACTGCACATGGCCGAAGGCTTCGACGTGGGCCTCGAAATGTCGGGCGTGCCGAGCGCGTTTACGGCGTTGCTCGAGTCGATGAACCACGGCGGCAAGGTGGCGCTGCTCGGCATTCCGCCCGCGCAAACCGCCATCGACTGGAATCAGGTCATCTTCAAGGGGCTGGAAATCAAGGGCATTTACGGCCGCGAGATGTTCGAGACCTGGTACAAGATGGTCGCGATGCTGCAGAGCGGGCTCGATCTCTCGCCCATCATCACGCACCGCTTCGGGGTGGACGACTACGAGAAGGGCTTCGCGGCCATGCTCTCGGGCGAGAGCGGCAAGGTGATTCTCGACTGGACCACGGCCTGAACGCGCATTGATTTGAAGAGGCTGTTACGGCGCTGCGCCCGGCGCCGGCTGTTCGAATTCGGCCTCGATGCGCACGTCGATCTCGTCGCCCACGGCGGGATACCAGCTCGTCAACCCGAACGCCGAGCGCTTGAAATGGCCCGATGCGGTGAAGCCTAACGTAGGCTGCTTGGTGAGCGGATTCGGCGCGTAGCCATTCAAGGTGACGTCGAGCGTCACCGGTTGCGTTACGCCGCGTATCGTGAGATTACCGGTGAGCGTGCCGCGCCCTTCGCCCGTGCGCTCGAAGTGCGTGCTCGTGAAGCGGATCTGCGCATAGCGTGCTACATCGAGCATCTGCGGTCCTTTGACCATGGTGTCGAGCGCACTGACATTGGTGTCGAGGCTCGTGGCGTCGATGGTTGCGTCGACCGCGGCCGCTTCGAGGCCGCCTGCCTGCCAGTCGAGCGTCGCCTGCGCGCGGTCGAAGCGCATGACGAAGCGCGTGTAGTGGAAGTGATCGACGTCGAACACGACGCTCCAGTGATGCGCATCCATCACGTAGTGTCCCGCCGGCACGTCGGCTTCCGTGCGGCTCACGCTGTGCGTGACCACGCGCAGCGGCGTACACGCGGCGAGACTCGCTGCGCACAGCGCCACGCAGAAGGCGCGGCGCGAGCCGCGAACGAGGGGCGCAAGCGATACCAGCTGCCGGTCTTTCATCTCATCTCCCTTTGACTCGTCGACACCCGTAAGGACGTTTGGCGACGTGCGTTTCTTCCATCCGGTTCGCGAAGCATAACGCGACGGGGCCGGATCGCGGCGACCCGCGCAGTTTCTTGTCCAGGTCACGCGCACATTGCGCGCCGCGCGAAACTCGGGTCTCATACGCCGATTGGAGCCCGAACGAGCGGAGAGCCGACCATGCCAGCCACGAACCACGCCGTGCGTTTTCACGCCACGCTCGTGCGCGACGTCGACGCGATGACGGCCGCCACGGCGCGCGCGTTCGGGCGTCACACGCACGACCAGTACGGCATTGGCGTGATCGATCGCGGCGGCCATGTCTCGCTCAGCGATGCGGGCCAGGTCGAGGCCGTGCCGGGCGACCTCATCCTCGTCAATCCGGGCGAGGTGCACGACGGCCGCCCGCTCGACGCCGCTGGGCGCACGTGGCGCATGTTGTATTTCGAGCCGCGCTGGGTCGACGCGCTGCAAGCCGACATCACGCAAGGTGAGGACGCCACTTTTGCGCTCCACGCGCCGGTGATCAGCGAGCCGCGTTTGCGCGCGCTGTTCGATGCGGCTTTCACTCATGTCACCGACCCAGGCCATGACCTCTCGCAGATGGCCTTCGACGCCGCCGCGCTCGAGATGATGACCCGGCTCGTCGAGGCGCTCGGCCACCGGCGCGTGCTCGCGCAGTGCTCACCGGCGTCGCTCGCGCGCGTGCGCGACATGATCGACACCGACCCGGCCCAACCGTTCTTACTCGCCGAACTCGCGCAGGCGGCGGGGCTGAGCCGCTTCCAGCTCCATCGCGGCTTTTTGCGTGCGTTCGGTGTCGCGCCGCACGGCTACATCCTGCATCGCCGCGTGGCGCTCGCGCGGCGCCTGCTCAAGGCGGGCCATGCCCCGGCGCAGACCGCGCTGGCCGCCGGTTTTTGCGACCAGAGCCACTTGAACCGCGCGTTCGCGCGGCAGTTCGGCGTATCGCCGGGGCGTTACCGGCTTGCGCGCGGCATGAGTCGCACGCGCATCATCCGCTGACGCACAACGATCCAAGACGGCGCGCCGTCGTGAGCCTATACAGGCGTATCACCACGAGGAGCGCTCCATGTCGAACCGATTGCCGTCGCGCGAAAACGCGCGGCGCTTGACCCTCTCCCCCCGATCCGTCGCGCAGGCGCAATTGACGGCGGCCATGCTCACCGTGGGCAGCACGGTCATTGCGAGCAAGGCCATCGGCGCCGGGCTCGATCCGCTGCCGGCCACCGCGCTGCGCTTCGGGATGGCGTTGCCGGTCTTTCTGCTGCTCATGCGTCTGACCGGTACGGCGTTTCCGCGTCCCGGCCTGCGCGACGCGCTATTGCTCGTCTCACAGGCTGCGATCGGCAGCGTCGGGTATACGGTCTTGCTGATCGCGGGCACGCAGCGTACTTCGGCGAGCGATGCCGGCATCATCCTCGGCACGCTACCGGCGGTCTGCGCGTTGACGGCGGCGCTGGTGCTCGGAGAGCGGCTGCGCGCAAGGACGCTCGTTTCGGTAACGATCGCGAGCCTCGGCGTGGCGATGGTCACACTCGCGCCCGGCGAGCATCGCGATGGCGCTCGCTCGCTCACGGGCGACGCGATGATCCTTGGCGCCGTCGTGTGCGAAAGCCTGTTCGTCCTGCTGAACAAACGGCTGTCGCAACCGTGGCCGCCCCTTGCGCAGGCGAGCGCGATGACGGGCATCGGCTTCGTCGTAGCGGGCTTGTGCGCGCTGCCCGGCTGGTTTGGCGCGGCTCACACCGTGCAGTTGAACGCCTTGCTCGGCGTGGCGTATTACGCGCTCGTGCCGACGGTGGCCGGATTCTGGCTCTGGTATGCGGGCGCGGCGCGCGTGCCGGGCGGCGAGGCCGCAGTCTTTACCGCGGTGGCGCCGGTGTCGAGCGTGGCGCTGGCCACGGTGCTGCTCGGCGAGCCGCTTACGCTCACGCGCGTGCTCGGCCTCACGCTGGTCGTGGTCGCCGTGTTCGCGGTCTCAGGACGCGGGCTGTGGGATCGCGTTAGGGCGCAGCGCAGCGCGCGCGACAGCAAAGTGTCTTGACTTGGGAGAATGATCGTTCTACATTGCGGACTGGGAGAACGATCATTCTCCCGCTGACCTTCGCAATCCCGCCGCAATCGCGCCCAACGAGACTAGCTATGAGCCCGCCCGCCGTAACGAACACCGAAGCGAACGCAGATGCGCCGCAGGCCGATGCGCGCGAGCGCCTGCTCGAAGCCGCTGAGGCGCTGATCTACGCGGGCGGCATTCACGCAACGGGCGTCGATGCGATCGTTCGCGCGGCGGGGGCGGCGCGCAAGAGCTTCTACACGTATTTCGAATCGAAGGACGCGCTCGTCGCGGCTGCGCTTTCGCGGCGCGACGAGCGCTGGATGCGCTGGTTCGTCGCCGGCACGCTCGCGCGTGGACGCACGCCGCAGGCACGTCTTGTCGGCATGTTCGACGTATTGCGCGAGTGGTTCACGTCCGAAGGCTTTCACGGTTGCGCGTTTCTCAACGCCGCCGGCGAGATCGCGTCGCCTGCCGACCCCGTGCGCGTGGTCGCGCGCGAACACAAGGAGCGTCTGCTCGACTTCGTGCGCGAACAGAGCGAGGCGTGGGCCGCGATCGTCGGCGTCGATCGCCGGATCGCCGCCCGTCTCGCGCGGCAATGGCTGATCCTGATCGATGGCGCGATCGGCGTCGCGCTCGTCAGCGGCGACGCCGATGCGGCGCTCGACGCACGCGCGGCAGGCCGATCGTTGCTCGACGCCCTCGCACCGAAAAGCGGTTCCGATTCCCCAAGCCAATCCCAAAACCGATCCCCATCGCGCGCACCGCCACGGCGCGCCGCCCAACGCAAGGAGCAAGACCATGAGTGATTCGCCCGAAGTGCGTCCGCCGCTGCCGCCGTTCACGCGCGAGAGCGCCATACAGAAAGTGCGCGCAGCGGAAGACGGCTGGAACACGCGCGACCCGCAACGCGTTTCGCTTGCATACACGCCGCAAAGCGTGTGGCGCAATCGCGCCGAGTTCGTGACGGGCCGCGGGGCCATCGTCGAACTTCTCACGCGCAAGTGGGCGCGCGAACTCGACTATCGCCTGATCAAGGAGCTATGGGCGTACACGGACAATCGCATCGCGGTGCGATTCGCCTATGAGTGGCACGACGATTCGGGCAGCTGGTTCCGCTCGTATGGCAACGAAAACTGGGAGTTCGACGCGAACGGCCTGATGGCGCGCCGTCACGCATCGATCAACGACCTGCCGATCCGCGAGGCGGATCGTCTCTATCACTGGCCGCTCGGGCGCCGTCCCGACGATCATCCGGGCCTCTCCGACCTCGGCCTCTGACGCTTCGCTTTCATCGGGACGACTCGCTACGCTGGCACCATGCCGGCGGCGAGCGAGTTGCCCGATCCGAGCCTCGACTCCATTGCGCACGCTTCGGGTTGCGGTACAGTTCGTCATTCACCGCGAACCAGCAATCAGAAAACTGACGATCCTCAAGCGGATCGGCGCAAGAAAGGACGGAGAGCCCATGCGGTTTTGGCAGAAGCAAGGTGACGCAGCAAGCATAACGACAACGACGTCGACAACGCAGGCGATGAGAACGAAACGCGGCGCGGCGGCTGCCCTGCTGCTCTTGCCGCTGCTGCTGTTCGGCGCAGCGCAGTCGGCGCACGCGGCGAACTGGTGTAGTTCGGGCCTGTGGGTCGATGCAATGGTGGGCTCGTACCACATCCATCCCGACAAGGACTTCGAACAATTCAATCCGGGCCTCGGCATCGAATGCTGGCCTGGCGACACGTGGGCGCTCACGGCAGGCGGTTTTCGCAACTCGTTGCGCCGGCCCTCTTATTATGGCGGCGCAGTGTGGGCGCCCGAGTTTCTGCACTGGGGCTTCGTGCGGCTCGCGGCGATGGGCGGCATCATCTCCGGCTACAACTATGGCAATTGGGGCCTCGGCCACGACCATACGATCGGGCCCGTGGTCGCGCCTATCGTGATGGTCGCGTACAAGCGCGTGGGCGTGAACTTCATCGTCATTCCGCCGATACCGTCTGACGATCTGCCGTTTACCATCGGGTTTCAGTTGCGGTTCAAGTTCTAGGGTCCTGTGCCCAAACAATAGAGTTGTGACAAGAAAACAGCGCTAATTTTGCACAATTAAGTCTAGAACAAACCAACTGATCAAAGTGGGGTGACGTCCGCCAGACAAAGGATTCCCGCCGCCGCTACTTGATTTATGCTGCATAGCAGCAAACTCGCATCGGCAGAAAACCAAGTGAATGCTAGCTAAGGATGCCGAATTAAAGGTTGTGTCAACCGTGTCCGCCGGGCTCTGTAGCCATTTTTGCCAATTTTGAAGAATCATTGACCAGAAAAATAGGGATTTCGCCCGTGAAGCACCGGCGTATGGGGTGCCCAATGGGTGGGGCTCCCGACGGTGTGCGATGCAGAATGGCCACGTTGCCTCTCACTGGATAGCCTCTTAGTGCTTTTGGGTGTGTGCAAATCAGCGATTATTAGCTTGGGCCTCAGCCGCGACGAACCTGTAATGTCGAACCTTTCATTTTTAATCGGGTGGCAGGTTTGGTCTCCATCGCTGGCAAGGGCCGGAATTTGGCACATCGTCCGTCCGCTGTTCGCTCTCCGGCGGCCGCCGTTGGGACGGAAGTGTGCGAATTGATAAAATCTCGTTCGAAGCGATCTCGCGGTCTGCTTGGACCAGATCAACAGTATTTAATGCGGCGTTGTCAATTGACGAAACCTTCTGATCATGAAGTCGAGGACTATCGCCGTCGGTTGGGTGATGCGATCCTGAGCGCTCGAAAGAGGCGGCGGCTTACACAGAAATCCGCAGCGGATGCTGCAGGTGTAACGCGCCAGTTCTTCGGGCTGCTTGAGCGCGGAGGCATAAACGTTTCCTTGGAAACTCTTCTTCGAATTTGCTCTGTACTCGAAACCACTCCTGCATTGCTGTTCCGGGAGGTCGAGCAAAATGGCAGGAGCGCGTCCGAATTCGAAGGCACTCAAGAGCCGTCGGTGGGCGACTAGTCCGGACGGAACGACGTGATGTGCAGATCGTTGTTGTCTGCTGCTCCGCCTTTTGCGGAGCTTCGGGCCGCTAACCACGGTCATGGCGATCCGCCAAAATTGCAGTTCGATAGCCGCGACCCTGGAGTTGCGAATCTTTTCGTCTACATTTTCCACGTAACTATCCGGGTGCAGTGGGACGACAAGAGCCTGTCGCGAGCGAAAGCAGTGTCTTCTCCTGGAAGTCCTCACCATACGGACATCTCCTGGAATTCCTCACCAATTCCTCGCCCTCCTGGAAATTCTCACCGTCAGTCGGCGACTCTGGACGCTCTGCGGGGTTGCCGGCGCGAAAAGGCTGCGACGGAATTCAACGACCTACGTGCCGGCTGAATTCGCTCAATGATCGTCCAAGCCGAAGTGGAATTGCTAACAAGGCCTCGCTTCATCAATGGCCGGCACAGTCTCCCGTTCAAGATCCGATACGCGAGCGGACCCTGACTATCGCGGTGGTGGCGCGCCGGGCAAACCATTACTGGCGGCATATCCGTCCCCAATTGCAGTCTTCACCGGCGCAAGCAGACCTTCTGGATCCCCCCAGAAAAAGACATCTATAGATTGCATTTCTCGCTCATCTACCCTATGGTGTATCTCGATTGCTTGGATTCGGGGAGATGGTTCGGTGAGACTACAAATAGCGTCCGATCTTCACCATGAGTGAAATCTCCGGTACCCGTGTGATATGTAATGGGCGAGGTTATCCGTGGCAGCCTAGCTCAATGCGACGACCGTTCGACCCGAATTTGATTGTTGACGTTTGAGAGATTCTTTTCTAGGTAGGAAGAGTCATGGGTTGTTCAAAGCAAAACCGGAGTAATTGATTGGTAGTCCGTATTTAGTGGTGAAGGTTTCGATCCACATAACCGCGTTAGGGATTCTGACTGGACGCGACAGCGCTGCTTGATAGCTTTTGGAGCATCGGTGAGGAAAACCAGGAGATGCGGGGCTTCGGTGAGTGTCATCTACCGATCGATTTCACCTCGCGGCCCAGAACTCGAACGCGGGTCGATATTGACAGGCCGAGCCCACGCGTGGCAGTGGCTGACGGCTTGCTCAGAGGCATTCTGGCTGGACGCGAGAGCCCTATCTAATAGCATTCGCAGCATCGGTGAGGAAAACCATGAGATTCGGGGCTTCGGTGAGCGTCATCTGCCAATCGAATTCACCTCGCTGCCCAAAACTCAAGTCGACTTTGACAGGCCGAGACCGTGCGTGTCGGTAGCTGACGGTTTGCGCAGAAGCATTCTGGCTGACGCAGCAGTGCAGCCCAATAGCTCATTTGCCCAATAGGTGAGGAAAACCAGGGGACACACAGACGGCAATTTTGGTGAGCGCCTTCCAGCAATCTTAGTCACCCCGTTGCCCGCGAACACAGAGGATCGCGTGGTTAGGAATGCTGCCAAGGCCTCGATTACCGAGCTCATCGGGAATTTTCAAAGCCGGAGTGGCAATTGATAAGCAAGCCCGATAAGTCTCGCTGAGCCAGTGAATCAGTCGCCACGGGTTCCCGTCAAGTGGTCGCGCCGACGGGTTGAATGAGTCAGGGCTAGTAGCAATAACCACAATGAAGGCGACTCCTCAAATTCTCCCTGCGTTCTGTGGTCGCTATGTGGCAACAAGCTTCTGGGTAATCGCATTTTCCGCGCTCAGAGACGACGAGGATCTGTAGACCGTTGAGCCTCCCAGTGCCGACCGGCCCTGCTCGGCGCTGTTAATACTTGGACTCTTAAGAAAAGCATTCAAATATTCACGCCGCAGTCTAGGTGCCAAAATCACAAAGCAATATTTCATTATTTGTAAGGCTTTGTCAACTGTATAAGGGTGTTCGAACTGACACTGATTTAACGGTTGCTGCGATTTTAAATCCGTGCCCATAGGACCGCGCCGCAACCCGCATTGAAAATTCAGCGTTCCGGCAATTGACAATGGCGCAGTTGATATTATTTCGATTTGAAAACAGCAAAACAAGACTTTTCAATTATTAAAAATTCGATGTGTAAATTTTTGACTCGCTTATACAAAAATTCAACTTTATCAGATACTTACAAAACATCGTATCATATTATTAATATAAGTTAGTTAACTATATGGTTGTGAGAAGATAATATGTTTGTTATCGATTTTGAGTGGAATGAATAATCGAGAAAATCCTAGGTAAACCACGATTTCTGTTTTTCAGATTTTGGCTGACGCTGAATATCCCGATTGACAGAAGATGCAGATTCAATTCGGGACGAGTTTGAAGTTACGCTGAAATGGGAGGGAGTGTGGAAGTAGATACTTAAAAAAAGCGGCGACCCTTGCTTTGACGGGCCGGGGGTCGCCGCATCTCGTGGTGAACTGCTCACGGTGGGTTAATTTAACTCCCGGCGTGTTCGCTCGTCAATAACTTAGCGAAAGGACGAGAATAATGGAAAACCCGGAAATTTCCATTGGCGTTGGGGCTTCTTCCGATTGTCACCGCGCCGACGAGACTCCCCTGGCGTCGTCAACTGGCGGAGGAGCATCTGGTGGTCGACCTCCTGCCGGTGGTGAGCCTCCGAATCGCGGGAGCCACTCGGAGCAGGCGAGTTTTAGCTTTGGCGACTACTCTTCGTGCCTTGCGTTTGGTCTCATGTTGCTTCGTCAGCCTTTCCTGACTCAACGCTGCCTGATTCACGTGAGCGACCTACCAGAGAGGATCGCGCTACACGTAATGCGCTGGCTCGTTAGCGAACTTTCGTCATTAGCCGCGAACTTCGAGGGCCCACTCCATGTTCATCGAAAAATGCGCGCTTGGAAGGTCCTGCGTTGGGTGACGAAGGCGCTTCTCGACCATGAGGCGCACCGTTCGCCAACCGTAATCCTTATTGAGGGAGTAGACCGTGTTCAGGGCCTGAATGGGCTCGCTGACGGGATCGGCAAAGCTATTCGAAGTAAGGCGGCGACAGTCGTTTTGGCCGCTAGCGACGAACGACCGGACCGTGCTGCCCAGATTCAAGCGCGGCTGAAGCGCAAATGCGTTTGCGCATTCGAGCGCGCTTTTCGATTTGGCACTTTCGACGAGGTTGATGGCCGTCTGATGTGCAGCTTGGTCTGGAGCACGCATTCGTCGACTCCGCTCCCGCAATTCGCGATATCGCCTTTGCTCAACTGGGCAAGCGGTTCCGTTTACAGGCTCGAAACGCTCGCTATCGTGGCAGAGGAGCATCGCAAGACGGTGGGCCGTGGCAGCTTCAACGCCGTCACTCTGTCCGCGCGCCTCGCCGAATTCTGTCACGTGGTGTATGGAACACCCAAACTCGACTTTTCCGAGGTACTGGCCGAAGAGCCCCCTGAGATCGACGAGCTTGAGGAACCTGCGATCTTCCGCGTCGAAACCGCGATGTCCGGCGACTGGCTTGATTGCGTTGATGAAATCGATGCCTTCGATGATGGGGCCCACAACGAAGTTGGGGTTCTGGACGGTGTCGATCTTATGGGCGTGCTCTAACTAGCTGCGACTGGTCAGGGGCGGCTGGCACGGTAGCAACGCCAGACGCCCGCTGGGCAACGGTTTGCTGGAGATATGCGCTGTAAAATTGACATTCGAAGCGACTTTTTTGTATTATTCGTACTCCTTTCAGGTCGATATAGGCGTATTACGTCGTACGTAGCTATCGGCGTTCAGGTGCACCGAGCACATCGACCAAAACGACCCGTTCCTTCTTTTCATCGGAAGTATGTCAAGCGCCGAGTGCGCGGACGGACCTGTTGCGTTGAACCTAGTTCATCTAGATCTGCCGCTAAGCCAATCGCTTTGACCTTGGCGTACAGAGGTTCCCTGTCCTCGCGGCCGCACCCCCAGCCCAACGCTCGAGTGAGTCCGGCTACCGTTCGTCCATCGACTGCCAAACCTCTTCGACGAACCCTCGCCATCACAATAGATCGCTTGCGGTCGTCCTCCATATCACGAATTAGCAAACGTCCGATGAGGGCTCGCTGCGTAACGTGCCGTTAAAGTTTGCTTCAGTCGGTTCCCGAATTATCGCGGAAAGGAAAATACATGTTCAGTAGAACGAATTTCTCAGACGAAATTTGCGGCACGAAGTTGCCTCACGGAGTGGTCGTCCATTGTGCAAAATTCTCTTGGAACATCAGTCCGATACCCGGCGACATTGACTTTTTACTACTCCTTGGCGACATCGATGAGGCGCAGATAGATAGCGCACGTCACTGGCTCAAAGCAATTTCAGCGGATGTACCGATCTTGTGGACACCCGCGTTTCTGGGCGCATCGAGCCATCGGGAATGCGCTGAAACAGCACTGGCGGCCGTACGCCAACTAAGGACTCGCAGTTTGCGAATACTTAACCGCTCGGAGATCGACATAGGCTGCCTGCGCATCGGAGGAGTGCCTTTGGGGCAGCCGCCAAAAGACGACCGAGAGGATAACCCGACTTCTGAGAACGCCGGAGTCGGCTGGATTCGCGAGGGAACGTCGGATAGATATTGCGGAGACCTCGAATGGTTAGCTGACTACCCTCAACGTCAACCGAAAGACGGTCGCGTCTATATCTCCGTGTCCGCTAATGGTTCGCCACCTCCCGCAACAGCGGACGAGATGCAGGATCGGTTGATGAGCATTGGCAATCGATTGCGCCCCTTCAAACTCCGGGCGAATACGACCCCGCGCGCAATTCAAAATCTGCGGTGGGATATGCGATGTGCAATGAATCGCTATTCGGCTCTCCATGTTGACCCCACCGGAATATTCGCGCCGCGCTTTACCCCCGGCATACAGCTATACGCCGATAGATCAACGTTTGGGATGCGCTTTACCCTTGTCGACGAACTGGCTCCGGGATTGGTGAAGTTCGTGGCACCGAATTCTTGGAAAAGTCAGTTCTTGCTGAACTGCGTAAGCGCGGCATTGTTCTGGTTACCCGCAGTTCGCACAGGAAGATCCGACTCTAAGACAAGGAGATGTACCGCTTTGTGGTCTCCGGTCTACGCAAGAAGGCCGGTAAGTGTTGAAGCCCAAACTGCGAGATTGTGCAGAACGGACGCGGTGACGAAACTATGGCAAAAGTTGATAACGAGTCTCGCCCTGGGGTGAGAATGGATGTCGGCTCGTACCGGCCTCTCTCAAACGGTCGTTCGCGCTTTGGCAATATTGGTCTGATGCTCGACGGAGCGGTTTATACATGCACGGCGAACAGGCGGTTTGAAGTAGGGCGCTGCAGTTGAAATAAGCGACCGGGCTCGAGCACGAGCCCGGCTGTCAACGCCGATTGAATTCTGACCCACCTTTCGACGATTCGCCGAAGTAAATCTGACCCACCCGGGTCCTGTGTCACGCGGCTGCTTTGGCTGTTGCCCGCGTTCCCGTTTGTCCTGCTTTTCGCTTGTCCTTCAGCCGGTAGGAGTGTCGCCTACTCAAATCAGCAAGTGGAAGAAAAATGAGCACATGTCTTCCGATATGGAAGCCAAGATTCGAGCTCTTGCGAACATTGGAGATAAGGATCCGCAATTCATAGCATGGGCGGGTTCGCTTGAGGCTGCGGAGAAGTGGGAGAACCTTATCAATTACCTGGCCGAGGTTGCGGAGTCTAGGTCGGAAACTGGATACGACACGGAGCCGTTCAGCGACGATACGGGTCTCCTTGGCTGGCGCGTGTTTGACACTCTGAACGAGATGGGCGTTGAATTGCCCAAGACGTTCCCGAAAAAGTTGGACGTCGACTACGACGATGTTCCCGATAATTTCGATGAGCTGGTTAAGGAGGACCCGGTCGCGTCGTTGATTGCCAAGATGTTCGACGCGTTCGTCAATGTCTACGGCTTCTATGCCGCATACGTTCTTAACTTGCTGTTCGATGAGGAACTGGATGTTTGGAACGGTGTTGGCGAGAACATTGACTCACACCTGATGTCGCTTGCAGCTACCAAGATCGATATTGGCGAGAAGGCTAATTTCGCTGGTAAATTCCGGAAATTCAAGCACGAACTGCTTAGGCAGTATGTTGCCTGGCTCAACACTGTCAAGCGGAAGGCTTATCGGTCGGGTGTTGCCCTGCGTGCGGAACTTCTCTGGTTGGTGCAGGCAGACGTTGAAGATCTTCGCGAGGAAGCCGAGAAAGAGAGCTTGGGACTGAACGCGTTTCAACTTCACCCTGACGTCTACATGAACGAATTGCTGCGTGGGATGCGGGCAATTCACCAGGTTCTGCCTGTGATAATGAAGAAGCTCGGGATAGATGATTTCGAGTTTGATGAATCACAGATGTGGGTCAACTAAGGCAACGATCATCTCGAACGGAACCGGAGACCGGCTGCTTGTCGCATCACGCTCGACACGGCGTCCCGAACGATTTCGCAGATCGCGACGGGGCTGACCAAGTGCGTGAAGCAATTCTCCTGACTCAGAGGAATTCGCATGAAAGCGATGAGTAAGGTCGGCACGGTGACCCTTACAGTGGCCTCCTTGCGTCATCTATCGTGTCGCCTTGGCACGCGCTGAGGGCGAAAACTCTCAAACTGGCCGCACAGAACTCGGAGTGGGCCAGCAGTTTTGCATCGGTCTAAGGCGACCCCGCAAAGCCCTGCTGCTTGCGGCTGTCACGACTTTGTGTGCAGACTTCGTCGCAGCTAGACCCTTTGCAACGGACTTGTTTCCAACTCTGCATGAGGAGTGAGCAGGCACCACTGTCTTGAAGGCATTGTCTGCGCTAGGTGTGGTGTCACAACTCAATTGAATACTGACAGGTCCAACGTCCTCCCGCAAACTCTCACCTTTGCTGCTCACCTGACGCCTTTGCCATATTGGCGTCAGTGACGTGCCATGGCCCGAACCTAAGATACGAGCCTTCGCTTCACAGACTCGCGACGTGACGCGCTATCCAGTCAGAGGGAAAGAATGAAGAAGTTCACACGCATGCTGATCGCTGCAGGCGCGCTGGCAATGAGCGCTGGCGCTACGGCCGCCGCGGCCGCTGAGCCCACCTGGTTGCCCGCAACGGCGGCTGCAAGCCTGCAGAATGCGAGTGCGATCGTCGAAGGCGCGAATGGGCCGAACGTGAAGTCGACGCTTTATGTCTTTATGGACCCAAACTGTATTTACTGTCACTTAGTGTGGAAAGCACTGCAACCGTATGAAGCGGTCGGCCTGCAGGTGCATTGGATTCCTATGGGCTTTCTGAAGCCCGATTCGGCGGGCAAGGCGGCTGCGCTGCTGGAGGCGAAAGACGGCGCCGCGCTGCTCAAAGAGCTGGAAACGCATTACTCGGAGAAGGACGAATCGGGCGGCATCGCCCCGCTCGCGCACATCTCCGCCGCCGACAAGAACAAGCTCGACGACAACATCAAGCTCTTTCAGGACCTCGGTTTCGACGGTACGCCTACGCTTGTTTATCAAGGCTCGGGCGGACGCTGGGCCAATGTCAGCGGCTTGCCGAAGCTGGACGACTTGCCGGGCATGCTGAATCTGCCGGCGCAACCCATCACCGATGCCGAGTTGCAGAAGTATCGTTGAGCGCGCGCGGCGGTGAGTCATTCACCGCATCGTGAGTTCACCGATACAACGATAGGTGAGGAGTTCCAGGAGTCGAATGTCGTGCGCTCCTCCCGAAAAGCCTCACCTTTGTTCTCGTAGCCCAGGTTTCAGAACTTGTAATCGGGATTCTTCGGATCGAATGCTTCGTCGTCGAAGGACTTCGGCGTGATGCTGTCGATGACGATTTTCTCGAACATCTGTCCGTCGTCGCCGTAGGCTTCGACGGTGCGGAAATACGGATGCCGCAGGTCCAGCCCCAGCGTCTGCTTCTTCGCGTAGAACTGCGGCTTGCCGCTCGGCGAAACGTAGGTCAGCGCCACCACACGCACGCCGTCTATCGTTTTCACCTCGACTTGCGGCTTGTAGGACGCGCCCACTTCGACGTACTTCTTCGCGTCGGTCATGAACTGGCTCACGATGAATTCGGTGCCGAGATCCGTGATCTTGTGATTCGATTGCGAGCGCGCGAGCGTGCCGTCGAGTGCGGTCCACATCGGCATCACGCCGAGCAGGCCGCCCAGGTGTCCGTACATTTCGTCGCTGCGCTTCGAGGCGTCGTAGATCACCTCCTCGCCCGAATGATCGCCGTCGGGCAGCCATTTCGCGTAGATGCGCAGCGGCTCGTGCTCGAGCTTCACTAGCATGTGCGCGGGCTTCGCGGGCCACTTGCCGTTCAGGCGCTCCCAGCGCGACAGCACGAATTCGTATGAGGGATAGCCCGCCGGGCCGAGCTTGATGAGCGTGGGCACGACGAGCGGATCGAACGCCTCGAAGAGCGCGGTCAGTTGCGCGTCGTCCATCTTCGTGAGCGTGTCGTTCTTCTGTGCGCGCTGCAGCCAGCGCACCTGTTGATCGACGCTCAGTTTTGCGACTTCGGCGGCGGACGCTGCGCTTTGCGATGCGTCGCTTGTTTGCGCGCCGTTGCCTTGCGCGAATGCCGCGCTGCTGGCGAGCGCAAGCGCCGCACACGCGATGAACGTCCGCGCTTTCTGAATTTTCATTTCCTGTCTCCCTTGATGAATGCTTGCGGCCCGCGCGTTCGCACGCGGGCCGACGCATTTTTCGGCTTCGCGATTTCCTCTTCACGCAGCGCACGCCGTGTGGCGAGGCCGGCTAAGTCACAGACGGATTGCCCAACACGCCCGGTGCCGGCGAACCGATGTCCGTGCGCGACTCATCCGCCTCGATCGCGCGCGCGTGGCTCGCGTGCACTGTGCCCGAGAGCGCGGAGAGCAGCCAGTCGTAGGTCGTGGACGGCGCGGTGACGGGCAGCATATGGCCGCCGCTCACCACCTTGAGCGTCACCTGGCTCGTGAGGCGGCTGAGCGCCTCGCCGTGTCGGGTCCAGTCGAGCACGACGTCGTCACGGCCAAACAGAACATCAACGGGAACGCTCAGTTCTGCGTAGCGTTGTTCCATCTGCACGAGATCATCGGCGTCTTCAATCGCGATGAGATCGGCGGAGGCGTTGTAGAAGCCGCTGGGCCGCAAGCTCAGGAGTCCGCCGCCGCGTGTGCGGAAATCGCCCGGTACGGCCTCGGGCGCGAACACCTGCTTGAGGACCGCGGAACTGGTCGCGAGGCCGATGGGCGTAGCGAACGTGCACGCCACGAAGCGGCGCACGGCGTTCGAGCGCAGCACGAGCGCGCGGAAGGCCTTGGGCACCTCGGTCTGCACGTGCGTGAGCGGCGCGATCAGCGCGAGCCGCGAAACGGCGTGCGGATGATCGAGCGCTACGGCCAGCGCGATCGCGCCGCCGAGCGAATGCCCGACGAGCACCGGCGATTCGAGACCCAGCGCTTCGATGAAGCGCGCGACCGTGCGCGCCTGCGCGCGGATGGTCGCCGATGCGTGCGGCCCGCGTGTGGAGTAGCCGGAACCCGGGCGATCGATGAGTATCACGCGATGTTCGCGCGCGAGCGCCTGCATGGGCAGCCACGCGAAGTTGCGCATTTGTCCGCTCAGGCCGTGAATGAACACGATGGGCGGCCCACTGCCGAACTCGACGTAATGAATCTGGTCGCCGTCGATGTCGACCAATTGACCGTCCATCGGCACGGCGGCTTCGATGCGGCGCGTGGCGCGTCGCGTGAATGCGGCGAGCGCGGCGAGTGCAGCGCCGGCTGCAACGACCGCGGCAGGCAGGGCAAGTGGGTTCACTGGCGGTCCTCTGGGGGCAGGTTGGGTTCGAAGCCTTGTGCGCGTGACGAAGCGCAAGTGGCAAAACGCGTGAAGCGCGCCGCGATCTGCCGCGCCTCGCTCACCACCGCCCAATGCGGCGCGGCGATAATCTCGCGCTGATGTTGTCCAAGCCAGCGCTCGATGCCTTCGGACATGGCCGGCGTCACATAGCGGTCGAAACGCGGCACGATGAACTGTACCGGAATACGCGTGCTGCGCTCGCGCGGGCGCCGCGCACAGGCAAGAAAATTCGCGCGATAGAGTTGCAGCCCGTTGAGCGCGTTGCGCAACTGCCGGGGATCAGGCTCGACGCGCACGCGCTCGGTCTTGCGCAGCCACCACGGCCACAACGCCGCGCCGCCAAGCCGCCAGGCCAGTTCGGGCACGAACGGCAGATGAAAGAACGCGATGTACCACGACTTCAGCAACTGCGCCGGGACGCGCGGCTTGAGAAAAACATGGTCGAGACACGGGCCAGATATCGAGGTGTACGAAGCAATGCGCGAAGCGTTCGCCGGATCGGTCACGGCCTCCCAGCACTGGATCGATCCCCAGTCGTGCGCCAGCAGATGAAACGGCTGCGCGCCGCAGGTGGCATTGGCGACCGCAAACAGATCGCGCGCGAGTTGCGCGAGCGCGTAGCCAGACTGCGCACGCGGCGCTTCGGAGGCCCCCATGCCGCGCACGTCGTAGGCGATCACGCGAAAGCGCGTCTCCAGTTCGCTGCGCAGCGCGCTCCAGATGCGCGCCGAGTCCGGGTAGCCGTGTACGAGCACGACGGGCGGCGCATCGTTGGGCCCGCTGACGTAGACCGCGAGGCGCACGTCGTCGGACTGGACGAACACGGGTTCGGGTGCGCCGCGCATGACGTGGCTCACACCGCGCGCGGCGTTGCCGCCGGATGCAGCGGCACGCGGCGCGGGGCGGCACGCGAGGCGTACTGCGCGTTGGTCTCGTCGATCTGCGCAACGAGGCCGTCGATGCGCGCGAGATGCTGCCGGTTGTCGTGATCCCACGGATGAAAGCCGGGCTTGAAAAAGCGCAGCCATTCGAGCGCGATGCCGGGAAACACGCCGTGACGCGGCCCGTAGAGAAACTTCACGAGCCTCCATGTGCCGCGCACCTTGCCCTGGCGTCGGCGGTGCGCGCGCAAAAGCGCCAGATGATAGTCGAACACGATGAGCCAGAAGAGAACCGTGGTGGCGAGCATCGTACCGGTTCGCATGAAATAGCGCTTGACGCCCGGCTCGATCACGAGATTCCAGACATCGAACGAGACCGACTTGTGCTCGGTTTCCTCCAGCGCGTGCCAAAGCCACATCTGCTTGTAGCCCGCCACCGAGCCTTCGATGCGCGTGCCCGTATCGGCGAGCAGCAGGTCGGCGAGCATGGCCGTGTAGTGTTCGAGCGCCACGGTTTGCGCGAGTTGCAGCGAAGGCGGCAACACCTTGCGCGCGAAGTTGAGGATGGCCCACAACCGCTTGTCGAGCTTGTGCGCAGGCAAGCCCGCCGCCTGCAGCAAGTCGTTGTATTCGACATGTTCGCGCGTGTGCATCGCTTCCTGGCCGATGAAGCCCATGACCTGCTTCTTGAGTTCGGGGTCCTCGATGCGGTCGCGATAGTGCCGCACCGAATCCATGAAGAAGCGCTCGCCCGCGGGAAAAAGCAGCGAAAGCGCGTTGAAGAAGTGGGTGACCGGCACGCCCTGGACGTGCCAGTCACAGGCCCTTTCGGGCGGTAATGCGAAGCGGATGTCGCGCCGTATCGGCATCATGTTATGGCTCCCTGTTGTGTGCCTGCTGTTATTCATTGCGTGGCGGCGGACCCGCGCGCGGCGCGGCGGCGCGCCTTCGCGGCTTCGCGCCGCGCGCTCATCACGACCAGCGCCTGGTACGCGGCGGGCAACGTGCGCGCGAGCCAGTCGGCTGCGCGCGCGTCGCGGCCAATCAGCACGCGCCGCGCGTTGCGCCTCACGCCGTTCAGGATGATGCGGGCAGCGTCGTCGGCAGTGGTGATGAAGAACTTCTCGAAGTCGTCTTTGCCTTGCTGCTCGCTCGCCACCATAAAGCCGACCATGTTGTGCGCCACGCGGCTCGATTGCGCGATGTTCGTGCGAATGCCGCCCGGATGCACGCAGGTCGCGGACACGCCGCAGCGCATCATGTCGAGTTCCTGGCGCAGCGCTTCGGTAAAGCCGCGCACGGCATATTTGGTCGCGTTGTAGCCGCTCATGCCTGGTTGTGCGAAAAGACCGAACACGCTCGACGTATTGACGATGTGTCCGTCGCCGCTCGCCTTCAGATGCGGCAGAAATGCCTTCGTGCCATGCACGACGCCCCAGAAGTTGATATTCACGATCCACTCGAGGTCGCTGTACGCCATGCCTTCGATGGTGCTCGACAGCGCGACGCCCGCGTTGTTGAAGACGAGGTTGATGCCGCCGTGCGTGGCGACTGTTTCGTCGGCCCACGCGAATACGGCGTCGCGCTCGCTCACGTCGAGCACGCGCGTGCTCACGCGTACTGAAGGGGCAAGCGCGCCCACGATGCGAGCGGTCTCCTCGAGCGCCGGGGCGTTCCGGTCGGCGAGCGCGAGATGGCAGCCGGCACCGGCAAGCTGGAGCGCGAGCGCGCGGCCCATGCCCGAACCGGCTCCGGTAATGGCGGCGACCTTGTTGTCAAAGCGTTTCATGGGCGGGCTCCGGGTGGGGCGATTGCGCCTGTTCAGGCGGCCTCGGTGGGTTGCGTGGCCACGGCGAGCGGCGCTTCGTGCTGTGCGGCATGCGGCGCGCGATAGACCTGGTAATCGGCGAGGGAGAAGTGCGCGGTGGCGCGGCGAAAGCGCCAGGTGAAACCGGGCCACAGTGTCGTGTTCCTGCCGTTGCGCGGGTCGAGGTACCAGCTCTTGCAGCCGCCCACCGACCAGATCGCGCGGCCAAGCTTGTTCTGGATGCGCTCGTTGTAGCGCGCTTCCACATAGGGCCGCACGTCGATCGAATCGGCGTGGTCGCGCTTCATGGCGGCGAGCGCGCCAAGCACATACTCGATCTGCGATTCGATCATGAACACCATCGAGCTGTGGCCGAGGCCGGTGTTCGGGCCGACCAGCATGAAAAAGTTCGGATAACCAGGCAGACTCGTACCGAGGTAGGCATGTGCGCCGTCGCGCCAGGTCTCGACGATATCGATGCCGCCGCGGCCCACGATCGTGCCCGGCGGGAATGGATCGGCCACCTGAAAGCCGGTGCCGTAGATCAGGCAATCGACCTCGTGATGCACGCCGTCGGCGGTCACGACGCCGGTGCGGTCCACGCGCTCGATTGCGTTCGTCACCACCTGCACGTTCTCGCGTAAGAGCGCCGGATAGTAGTCGTTCGATATGAGCACGCGCTTGCAGCCGATCGTGTAGTCGGGCGTCACGGCCGCGCGCAGTTCAGGATCGGGCACCTGGTGGCGGATATGGCGCAACGCCAGCTTCTGCACGTTCTTCATGAGCGCGGGATGCACCGCGAAGCCGAGCACGCGCGTTTCGAGCATCCAGTAAAGGCCCGCGCGAGCGAGCGCCTGCGTGATGGGCAGCGTGCGGAACAGCCATTGTTCGAAGCCCGAAATGGCGCGGTCGGGCTTGGGCATGATCCACGGCGGCGTGCGCTGGAAGAGCGAGAGTTGCGCCACGCGCGGCGCGATCTGCGGCACGAACTGAATAGCGCTTGCCCCCGTGCCGATCACGGCGACGCGCTTGCCTTCGAGCGCATAGTCGTGGTCCCAGTGCTGCGAGTGGAAGGCCTTGCCTTCGAAGGTGTCGAGTCCCGCAATCGCCGGCAACGCGGGGCGCGAAAGGCCGCCCATGCCCGAGATCAGCACGCGCGCGGTGAGGCGCCGGCCATTGGCGAACGCAAGGCGCCAGCAGTGCGCGGCTTCGTCCCACGTCGCGTTCGTGAGTTCGTGCCCGAAGTTGAGCCACGGGAAAAGCCGGAAGCGCTCGACGCAGCGATTCAAATAGGCGCGAATCTCGGGCTGCGGCGCGAACATGCGGGTCCAGCGCGGATTGGGTGCGAACGAAAACGAGTACACGTGCGATTGCACGTCGCAGGCGCAACCGGGGTAATGGTTGTCGCGCCAGGTGCCGCCCACGGAGTCAGCCTTCTCGAACACCGCGAAGTCCTGGTTGCCGCTTTGCAGCAGGCGGATCGCCATGCCCAGGCCGGCAAAACCAGTGCCGATGATGGCGATGCCGATCGCGTCGCCGGTACGGGCGGGTGCGTTCATCCGGAGCGTCTCCCTGTTGTCCATCCATCTATGACTGTGACATTGATGGATGTAAACATAGTGCGATCGACGCCAATGCGCAAGGGGCTAGATTCAGCGCTCTAACACATGAACAACAGTAGGGGCGCAAGGGGACGCCAGCGCGCGAAAGGCCGCCTGGCGGGGCCTTTCACGCGCTCGGGGAAGCAGAAACGAGGAGAGACGACGCGCGCGTTTAACGCTTCTTGAGCGCGGTTTTCTCCGCGGGGCGAGCCGGTTTTGCGGCAGCCGGCGCGCGCGCGGCGCTCTTGCGAGGCGCGGCTTTGGGCGCGCGCTGCTTCGCGGCGCTGGCAGGCGCGGAAGCGGGCGAAGGCGCGGCCTCGCTTGCACGCTCGCGGCCGAGCGTCTTGTCGAGGATCGTCGCGACCCGGCCGCCGAGGTAGTCGCTCGACTGCGCTTCAAGCGCGCGCAGGATCTCGTGCTCGACGAACACCGTGGAAAGCGGGCGCAGCCGCCAGATCGCGTCGACGAGCGCGGGCATGTCCGTGGCGGGCGGCAGCGCGCCCTGATCGTAGCGATCCAGATGGCGCACGACCATTTCCACCAGCACGCGCGCGATGGCGTCGAAATGCGGACGCGTTTCTTCGAGCACGTCGAGCAGCTCGCGTGCGGGAATGCCTTCGCGCACGGTGGCGGCCGCCGCGTCGAGCATACCCGGATTGCGCGAGACGAACGACAGTCCCTGGCGTTCGAGCAGCCCGAGATCCGCAAGACGCGAAAGGCTGCTCGGCGCCTGCGGCCCGAACAGCTTGATGAGCTGCGGCAGCGAATACGTTTTTGGCCGCGCGTGCGACCACGGACCGCCGATCGCATTCTCCAGGCCGAGGATCGAGCGCAGGTCGCCGCCGTCGTCGATCGCCAGGATGAGATCCTGAATGTTGGCGAGCGTGTAGCCGCGCGCCAGCAGGTGGTTGATGAGCTTGAGCCGCGCGACGTGCGAATCGTTGTAAATGCCGACACGCCCGCGCTTCTCGGGCGGCATGAGCAGGTCGCGGTCCTGATAGGCGCGCACGTTGCGCACCGTCGTGCCCGCCACGCGAGCGAGTTCGTCGACGGTGTATTCGCTGTCGGTGACACGCTCGGGCGCGGAATCGGTCACGGGGGCTTTGGGCGTTTTCGGCATGCCGCAATTTTAGCGCGAGCGGCCCGGCCCACGCGAGCGCACGGGAGGGTGCATGCTCTGGCGCGGGCGTTCTCGCCCTTACGCGCATGCGCCTCCTCGCCGTTGCGCCGGCACGACGCGCCCTTAGAAGCGGTAAGAAAGCGCGAGGAACGAGATGATCGGATCAGCCTTGAGGTCGGCCCGGCTCACGCCGAGCTCGCTGCCGTCCGCTGCCTTGACGATCACCGAGGACGTCGTCTTCAGCGGAATATAGGTGACCGACGCAACGATCCCCAGATGCTTCGTGACGTTGTAGGTGGCCCCGAGATTGAAAACCGGCGACCACGACGACGACGCCTTCGCGCTGATCTGCGTTTGCCCCGACTTGCCGGCGCCCGCTGCGAGCACGGAGCCGAGATCGTCCTGGGTGGCCTTCACGAAGTTCGGATTGAGCTGGATGTCCGAGAACCAGTTGTACGACACGCCGATGCCGAGGAACGGGCGGAATTTCGCATCGGCGTCGCGAAAGTAATACTGGAAGATCAGCGCCGGGCTCCATTGGCGCACGCTGCCGACAATGGGGTTCGTCGCCGGATCGCTGAGATTCTGGCTACCGAGCGCGCCCGCCGGGCCTGGCGGCTTGATCGTGCCGTGACCATAGAGCTTGAACGTGGGCGGCACGCCCGCCACCGAGGTAAGCGCGATATGGTCCGTGAAGAAGTGGCTGATGACGAGGCCGACCGTATCCGCATTCGATGCCGAAAGCCCCGTGCCCGCCGAAGTGAACGAACTGGGCAGCCGCAGCGGCGTGTTGATCGGCACGGGCGCGACGTCCGTGGTGAGCGGCGTGCTCGAATGCTGCGTCGTGACGTGAAACCAGCCGAGTGCGACGACGTTGTCGCCGGCGTGCTGTGCATACGCACTCGCCGCCAGCCCGGCGGTCAGCGCCGCCACTGCAATGCGTTTCATCATGTCCCTCCCAGGAGCGGGTGTGCCTTACCCGCGCGCGGGACGGCTCGATGCATGCTTCGGGATGTCCGGCATGCGTCGTCCGCCTTTGCTGCGCGCGCCTTTGTGGCCCGGCCGCCGCCGCGTTGCGCGACGGCCGGGAGTGGCCACCTCGTGAATGGCGCGGTTTGCCGCGCCGGTTATTGTTCGATACGTTGCTTCGTCATCCTTACTGAACGAACGCGCCAGCCGTGAAGTACGGGTCCGACGGCGTCGTCATGTCGAGGTAGCCGAACACGCCGCCCGTGAAGATCATCTTGCCGGTGGGTGTCGAGCCGGTGGAGGCGCCCACATGCGTGGTCGTCACCGTGCCCGGTACGGTCTGGGTGAAGTTCAGATCGAGGGCAGTGGCGAGCGCGGCCTGCGAGGCGTTGAACGGATCGAGCAGCGTGGCCTGCGTGCCTTCCAGCGCGAGCGTGCGATAGTCGAACTGGCTGTCCACGCCGATGTATTCGCCGTTCTGCGAGCCCTGCGCGATAGCCGTTTGCGGCGCGAGCACGGAGATGCCCGATTCGTCGTCGGCCACCGGGCCCGTGGCGCCGCTTTGCGGATCGACGCCAACCTGCGGATACGCCACGCCGGTGCGGACGAGCACGGGCACGAGCTGGCCGCGCAACTTGCCGACGATCATGAAGCCCTTGCCGGCCGGCTCCGTGGTGACGAGCGTCGGCTTCACCTGCCCCTGGAAGTGATCGGTTTCGAACGCGCCGCTGCCATCGGCCGACTGCGCGAAATTCGTGCCGGGCTGCTGGCATTTGCCGGCGTTCACGCCCGTGTTGTCGCATTCGGTCCAGGTGCCGTTGGCGTTGATCGTGATCTTTGCGTCGACCGCTGCGGGCTGGAAATTCTGCGAAGGCACCTGGTGATAGCCGAGCTGGCTGTACGTGCCGGCGACATTCGCGAGATTCGTTTCGATCGCGGAGAAGCCGATGAACGGGTAGTACGGGAACGTCGTGTCCGGCACGACGCCAATACCGCCGGAGCCCTTGTACGCGATCTCGGCGCCCGGAATCGTGCCGCCGGCCACGCCTTCGCCGATGAAGACGCGCGCCGGGCGGTTGGGATCGAGACTCGCGCCATTCAGGCGGAACGCGCACTGGTTGAGCTTCGCCGTGGGGAGCCCGGTTTCCGCCGTCAGCGTGCCGGTGGCGACCTGGCCTTTGCGCGTGGGCGTCACGGTGCCGGTGGTCTGCGGGATCGGCGACTCGACATAAGTGATCTGCCACGTCATTTTGGCCGTGTCGAGCTGCAGCTTGACGAGTTCGCCGTCGCCGCCGCCGCCGGTGTACACCGTGTTGTAATCGAGCGAGGTGGGGCAAAGCGCTGCTTCCACGAGCGGAGGGCTACTGCTGCTGCCGTTGCCGCCACCGCATGCACTGAGCGCTGCGATCGTCGGTGCGGCAATCGAGAGCGCCGCAAAAAGTTTCCATTTCATACCGCGTCTCCAGAGTATTGTTGTTGGCGAGAGCGACTGACAGTCATTCGCAGTGCGAAATTAAGGCGGTCGTCAACGATCAGGATGCCGCGACCGCCTGATGAACTACTGTGGCTGGATCAGTGCACCGACGCCGAAGTAAGGCTGATTGGGCGTGGCGCTATTCGCCGAGCTGGCCGTGACGCCGCCGTTCTCCTCGCCGTTGATGAAGATGCCGTAAAGACCGCCCACCGCAATCAGATTGCCCGCTTTGCCCTGGGTATCGGTTACGCCGATCAGGCCGGGGTGCGTCTGCGTGTAATCGAGCGTGAACTGGCTCTGCGTCGTCATCGTCGAGGGCTTGAGGAAGCCGGCTTGCTGGCCGTTGATGAGCGTTGCCGTGTAGGCGAAATTCGAGTCCGCGCCAATGTAGCTACCGTCGAACGCGCCCGACGTGAGCGTCGTCGCGGGCGCGAGCAGGGCGATGCCGGACTCGTCGTCCACGGCGATCTGATTGCTCAGGCTGATGGTTTCGTTCACGTAGCCGGTGCGTACGACCACGGGCACGATGGCCCCATTGAGCTTGCCGAGGATGAGGTGTCCGGCGCCGCCCTGGCGGCTGACGATGACGTTGTTGCCGAGGTTCAAGGGGAACGGCAACGGTGTGGGCGTCTCGATCTGCGGTGCGTCGGTACTGTCGAAATAGCTGCCGCTCGTGCTCGCCGTCCATGCGTTCGCAGCGGTTGCGCAACTCGTGTTGGTCGCGCCAGCCGGCACGCTGCAATTGCCGCTTGCGTCGTACTGCTCCTGCGTCACCTTCGCCGCCGGCGCGAAACTGCTGGAAGGCAGGATGTGATAGAGCAGCGCGTTATACGAGCCTTTGAGATCGGCGAGGCTCGTGCTGACCGACGAAAAGCCGATGAACGGATAGAAGTCGAACGTGCGCGGCGCCACCCCGCTGAAGAGCAGATTTGCAGTGGTGTCGCCGTCGATGTTCACGGTCGCGCCCGGAATGCCGCCGCCCGCCACGCCAAAGCCAACATAGATCGTGGGCGGATTGTTGGCGTTGTACGCCGTCGTGTAGGTGCTGCCGTTGATCGTGCCCGTGCCCGCCTGAAGCTGGAACGCACACGTGATCTGCGCGGCGGTCGGCAGCGAGCCCGCGGGCGGATGCTGCACGGCGCCCGTGATGGTGAGACCCGCACGCGTGTTCTGCACCGAACTCGCGGCCACGGGAATGGGCGAGGCGAGGAACGTGAGCTTGTACGTCATCTTCGTCGGGTCGATGTTCAGGCTCACGACCTCGCCACTGCCTGCACCGCCCAGATACGTGTTCGCCGCGATGTCCGCCGCGGCGGGACACAACGCCGTGGCGGTCGGTGCGCTGCTGGGCGGACCCTGGTTCGCGCATGACGAACCCGAGCATTGCGCCGGGGTGATGGGTGCCGGATTGCTGGCGGTACCTCCGCCGCAGGCGACCAGCAAAGGGGTCGCGGCCGCGGCCAGCATCAAGCTGCTGCGGACAATGCTCTCCATGATTTGTCTGCCTCCCTGTGTCGTATTTATGCGCAGAAGATTGGATCATGACATTGGCCACTGTCAATTGAACGAACCGTCTAAAACGCGTGACGAGGTCGCTCTTGCTTGATGCTTCGCGGTTTGCGCACCCAGCAAGCGGGGTTTTTCCCGAGGCCCTCGTGCACGCGCCGTGCCCCCTGCGCAATTGGCGTGCCTGAAACGCCTCGTTGACATGTCATCGCGATTCGTTGCGTCCGCGACGGTCCCTGAAAGGCAGAGGAAAGGTGAGGATGGGATCACGTTAGCGAGGCAATTGATTCGGATTGCAGATCAAGACAGCGCGTGCTGTCTGATGGTGAGGATATTCGGGAGCCGTCATCGCGCCGCCATGCTCGACGGTGAGTGCATACGGGAACGGCCGGGATGAAGCACTGCACAAACCTGCGTAGCAAGGTGGGCGCTCCAAAGAAAACCAAAGGTGAGCGTGTGCGGGAGCGCAAGTTCACTGCGGTGTGCGCCGCACGGGTTTTCGTTGCACCGTTGCGCATATCGGCGGCCAGGTTCAGGTCTATGTGGCGCACGTCACGCAACTCAAAGGTGAGTGTTTCCGGGAACATGAACGCAACGTGAGGCGTTGCTGCGTTGCGGCAGTATCGCCGCGGCCGGGTCGTGATTCGCGGTATAGTCATTCGCGACAAGAGGCCTCGTTGTGCGCCCTGCGCTTCACCGCCGCCGCGTCCTAGCGGTCTGCAACGGAGTTATCGATGGGTATCCTGGAAAGGCTTTGGCCGCGCGCCCGCGCGAAGCAGGCGCCGCAATCGCCGCAAATCCAGACGCTGATCGAGCGTCTGCTCGTGCTCAGCCCTACGCTCAAGCTCGTGCCCGAGTGGCGCGAGCGGCTCGCCCCCGCGCTCGCGCAATCGGTCGCGTACGTGCGCGAGGTGGTGGACCGCATGCCACCCGCGCGCGAAGCGAGCGCCGCCACCTGGTCGAGCGACCCCTATATCCACGCGTTTTTCGCTGCGCCCGACGAGGTCGGCCATGTGCTGAGCCGCTCGCCTGAACTGCATGCCTGGTTCGAGGCTCATCCACTTGCGCGCGAGACTTACGCGGTGCTCGGCATGGCCCTGAACGAGCGGCATGCCTTCGGTGCCGAGCAGCATGGCGACGAGGTGCACACCGATGTCATGCAGACGACGCTGAGCTTCGACGACCATCAGGTGCGTGTATGCGGCGAAACCGAGAGCGACCTTCGCGAGCAGATCGTACAGCGCGTGGTCGAGCAGATCGCCCTGGAAGGCCTCGAGCAGATCGGCGCCGACGAGTCGCGCCGCGACGTGCTGGAACAGGAGCGTGCGCTGCTCAGGACGCGCCTGCAACTGCTCACGCGCCACGGCGCGGGGACGCAACGCATGCTCGGCGAGCACGCCGTGCCAAACGTCGCCGAAGTGGCGAAGGTCGAGGCGCAGATTGCGCAGAACGAGAGCGAGATTGCCGCACTCGGCCTCAAGAGCGAAGCGCTCGAACACCAGCTCACGGTGATCTGCAGGGTGCTCGCGAATCCCGCGCAATACACGAACGTCGAAATGCGCGAGATCTGCCTGAGTCCGATGAATGTGCTGCTCGCAAACGGCGGCCCGGGCAACAGCGCCTCGATCACGTTCCCGCTCGCGCGGCTGCCGTCGAGCCCGCAAGGTCTGCGCGCCTTCTCTCTGGTGCGCTTCGCGCGCACCGACCTGCAACCGTTGCCGCGTGTGCTCGTGGAAGACAGCCGCTTCATGATCTGAACACGGCGCCACGGTCATAGGTGAGAAGATCCGGGAGCCGCGCGCATAGCGTTTCGACGGTTCGTGAACGAAGCGTGCCGAAATCACCGTCGCGCGTGATCGGCTGCAGAAGTTTCGTGATCCCGATGGACAGGAGAACCTGGTTCTGGCGCGCAAGATTTTCCTGGTAGTCCCAGGTTAAGGGATGCGAATATTGCCGACTACCAGGTGTTGGCAGTCGAAACCTTGCGTGTCCGAGCGCGAGACGCCGAAAGGTGAGCGTTTTCGGGAACCGTGAGCAACGGTGCGAAATGGCGCATCGGATCGCTAACCGCTTATGCAAAAAGCCCCTTTAACAGGGGCTATTTTGTCATCAGCGGCGACACCGCTGCTGGTATGTCGCCGCGAAAGGTGAGCGTTTTCAGGAGTGGTGAATCAGGCGCCCTGCGACGCCGGCCAGGCGAGCACGCCGTTCGCGTCGATCGAGAAGCGCAGCTCGCCGGCATGCGATGCCGGCGCATCTTCTGCGGCGATATCGAAGGTTTCTCCGGCGATCTCGACGGTAACGTAGCGGTCTCCGTGACGCAGCGACGTGCCGGCAATACGCCCTTGCCACGCGCCTTCCTGCGTCGCGACGAGCGCGCGCGGCGAGACCCGCCACATCACGCGCGTGCTCACCGCAAGCGATGGATCGGCGCAGGGCAGGCGCAGTCCCGCCGGCGTTTCGATCGTGCCACCGGCACGCACGATCCCCTCGCCGACGTTGTGCAGGCCGAGCAGTTCGGCCACGCGCAGCGTGGCGGGCCGCCGGAACACGTCGGCCACGGCGCCCGCCTGCAGCACGCAGCCCTGTTCGATCACGAGCACTTCGTCGGCGAGCAGCGCCGCCTCGTCGGGGTCGTGCGTGACGATCACCGTCACTGCGCCTACTTCGCGTTGCAGCGCCCGCAACGACTGCTGTAGACGGCGGCGGCGCGGCGTGTCGAGCGCGGCGAACGGTTCGTCGAACAGCAGCAGTTGCGTGTGCCGCGTGAGCGCGCGCGCGAGCGCCACGCGCTGGCGCTGGCCGAACGAGAGCTGCCGCGGCAGGCGTTCGGTGAGCGTGTCGAGGCCGAGGTGCGCGAGCCAGTAGCGGGCGCTGGCCGCGTCGGCATCGACAGGAAACGCGAGTTGCTGCGCCACTGTCATGTGCGGGAAGAGCCCGTAATCCTGCGGCATGTAGCCGATCTGGCGGCGCTCGGGCGGCAGCGCGCCGAGGTCGGTTGCCCCGAGCGTGACAGAGCCCGCGTCGTTGCGCTCGAGCCCGGCGATGATGCGCAGCGCGAGCGACTTGCCCGAGCCCGAAGGGCCGATGATCGCGAGCCGGTGCGTTTGCGGCTGCCACGCCACATCGAGCGTGAACGCGCCGAGATGCCGGCGCGCCGCGAAGGCAAGACGCAGGCCGGCGTTTTCTGCCGCGGTGGCGGCCGGCGTGATACTGGTGAGTTCGTCGCCGTTGTCCAGGCTCACCGCCGGCGTCGGGCGTGCGCCGCGGCTATAGACGGAGAGCACCGCGCAGATGATCGCAATGCCGAGCGTGGGCAGCAGGAGCGGCATCATCGCGGGCAGGCCCTGGCCGCCGAACACGACGTAGGTATACACAGGCAGCGAATACGGGTGATACGCGACCATCACGGTCGCGCCGAATTCGCCGAACGCGCGCAGCCAGGCGAGCGCGAGCCCCGCGCGGATAGCGGGCCACGCAATGGGCAGCGTGACGCGAAAGAAACGGCTGGCGGCGTGATGGCCGAGCGTGGCGGCAACGTCGTCGTAGACGGGATCGACGGCGCTGAACGCCGAGCGTGCCGCGACGATCAGGAAGGGCGCCGCCACGAAGGTCTCGGCGAGCACGATGCCCGTGAAGGAGTCGGTGAGCGAGCCGCCGAAGAGCTGGCCAATGCCGCTATACGGCCCGATGAGAAACAGCAGCAGCACACCGCTCGTGAGCGGCGGCAACGCGAGCGGCAACTGCACGACGAAGCCGAGCAGGGCAATGCCGCGCGCGCGCGAACGCGCGAGCCAATAGCCGAGCGGCACGCCGCCCACCAGGATGACGAGTGCGGCCACGCTCGCGCTCGCGACCGACACGCCAACCGCCGACCAGGTGGCGTGCCAGTCGACGCCGGCCCAGTCCGCCTGCCCGATCTGCGGAATGCTCGCAACGAACGGCGCGCACAGGTAGACCGCGAGCAGCGCGCCGAGCCACCAGAGCGGCTGGGAGCGTTTCACGGCAACCTGTTCGGCACGTTGCGCGGCTTGTGTCATTGCTGTGCAGCGTCGATTACGGCTTGCACCGACGGCGGGATCGCCTGGACCTGACCGTTGACGGCAGGCCTGGTCACATCCACGCCGTGCTCGGCGAGCAGCTTGCGGCCTTCCGCCGAAAGCAGGAAGTTCACGAAGCGCGCGGCGCCGGCGCTGTTGGGGGCGTCGTTGAGAATCGTGAGCGTGTAGTTCGCCTTGATCTTCAGTTCAGGCGCGGGGTGGATCGCCGGAATCTTCAGGTCGGACGTTTCGGTCGAGTAGAAGAAGCCAGCGTCGAGCTGACCCGACTGCAGACGGCCAACGAGCGTTTCTTCCGGCAGCACCTGCTCGGGATTCTCCGGCGTGCCAAGTGTTTTCTGCACGAGATCAGGCTGGTTGTACGCCTGCGCGGCCTTCGTCATGAGTTCGACGGTGAAGGCGCCCTTCGGGTCGAGCTTCGGATCAGTGCGGCCGAGGCGGATGCCCGGTTCCTGCAGGACCTGATCCCACTGCTTCGTCTTGAAGTCGGCGGCGAAACGGCTCTTCGGGTTGTAGCCGATCAGGAGCGGCGATTCGGCGAAATTCACGTACCACGTGACGTGATTGCCGCTGGCCTCGCCCATGAGGCTCGTGTTGACCTTCGGGCTCGCGCTGATGAACACATCGCCGCGGCGCAGCTTGCCCTTGATCTCATTGGCGATCTTGTTCGAGCCGGCTGCGTATCCCTTGAAATGCAGGCCCGTTTCCTTTTCGAACGCGGGGCCCACGCTCTTTTCCATGAGGTTCACGAGCGAGCCTGCATAGAGCACGTTGACATCGGATTCGTCGGCGAATGCGTTGGCGCTCGCACCCATCGCGCCCATCACACCGCTCATCACGACGACTGAGGCCGCCAGCTTGCGGATAAACATGTTCGACACCCCGTTCGTTATAAAGGCCCATATATTACGATGGACTGCTGTATTCATGTGCTTGCGACATTCGCTATTTTGGCGATCCATGCCTGTGCGCGTCACAGTGACACGGCTAAACTGAGGCTCCGGTTCTTTGCCGTTTCATTGTTCTGTTCAATTGTGGAGGTCCTTATGCGTACCAGCGCCCGCAACCATTTCTCCGGCCAGATCAGCGCGGTCAAGGCCGGCGCTGTCAACGACGAAGTCACGCTGCGCGCCGACGGCGGCCTCGAGATCGTCGCGATCATTACGCATGGCAGCGCCGCTTCGCTGGGTCTCGCCGCTGGCAAGCCGGCCTTCGCGCTTGTGAAGGCATCGTCGGTGATCCTCATGGTCGACGGCGATGCGAGCAAGGTGTCCACGCGCAATGTGGTGGCGGGCACGGTTTCGTCGGTCACGAAGGGCGCGGTGAACGCCGAAGTCGTGCTCGCGGCCCCGGGCGGTGCGCAGATCGCGGCCATCGTAACGAACGACAGCGTCGATCGTCTCGGCCTCGCGGCGGGCAAGCAGGCTGCGGCGCTTTTCAAGGCATCGAGCGTGATCGTCGGCGTAGACGGTTGATGCGCTCCAAACTCGCGTGAATGCCATGACACACGGTAGACAGGACTCCGGCGCGCCGCCGCGCGATGTCGATGCGCTGGCCGTCGCGCGCTGCGACACTCTGACGGGGGCGCCGGAGGCGCCGCGCACGCCCGACGCCTGGCTCTTCGCGCGGCTCGTTGCGGCGCGCGAGGTGCGCGGCGAATTGCCGTTGCTCGGTCTAACGCGCGCGCAGTTCGACGCGCTCGGTGCGCGGCACTTCGTGTGTGCGGTGACGAGTGAAGCGCTGCACACGCACGTGATGGCCGATGCGTCGCATGCTGCATTCGCCACCGCAATGCATGACTTTCTCGTTGCGCTTGCCGCGCCGCAAGCCGACCCCGACGACGTGCGTTGCCTCGCCGCGATCGTTGCCCACGCGTGCCTGCGTCCCGATCATCTGTGGCGCGATCTCGGCCTGCGTGGCCGCGATGACGTGACAGGCATGCTGGAGCGCTTCTTTCCCGAGGTCGTGGCGCGCAACGTGGAAGGCTTGCGCTGGAAGAAGCTGCTGGCGCGTGAACTCGCGCTGGCGTCGGGCGCCACGCCAGGACCTGCGCCCGGTTGCCCCGGCTGCGAGGACTTCGGCTTCTGTTTTCCCGCCGGGCGTTAGCCATGCAGAGGGGAACGGCGCGTAGCACGCATCGTGTATGCTTGCGCGCATGACCAAGTCCCCCAACGATCAACCGCGCGCAGACGCTCCCGCGCCCGCCCAGGCGCAGAAACCGGGCCGACCCGAGGTGCGTTTTCGCATGCGCATCCTTCAGGATGGCACGATCGCGCTCGGTCCAGGCAAGGTGTCGCTGCTCGAAGCCGTCCGCGAACATGGCTCGATCTCGGCTGCGGCGCGCAGCATGAACATGTCGTACCGCCGCGCGTGGCTGCTGATGGATGAACTCAACCGCGCGCTGGAGTCGCCGGCCACGGTTTCGGAGCATGGCGGGCAGAGCGGCGGCGGTAGCATGCTGACGCCGGTGGGCGAAGAGATCGTGCGCCTGTATCGCAGCATCGAGGCGCGTGCGGCGGCGGTCTGCGAGGCCGAGATCGAAGCCCTCGTCAAACTCGTGAAATCCTGACGCGATGTGACGTGATGTGCCGCGGCGGCGCACTGCCGCCAACGCCAGGCGCCTAGCCGTGGCGCAGGCAGAAACGCGAGACGGGTACCGCCGCGAGCGTGGGCGGCGCGTTCGCATGGAGCCGCATCATCAACTCGACGAAGCTGGCGAGACTCGCCGTTCGCAATGGGTGCCACGTGACCTGGTGCCGTTCGCACACGCGCCTGAGCGTGCTCATCGAATCGTGGTCGATGCAGTCGACGGGAAACACCGCGAGATCCGCGTTGGCGAGGGCTGCGGCGAGCAGGCCCTTGCGATCTTCCACACCGCCGTCGTGCACGGTCAGCTCGCCTCCCGCCGACTCCACCCAGCGCCTGAGCGCGTGATTCGAACCCGGCCTGCCACCCACGTAGACGATCCGGCGGCCCTTTAACGCATCCTCGGGAAGCGTGCGTTGGGCTTGCGGGTCTTCGTGCGCTTGCGTGGTCTGCTCCATCGCGTGGACTTCGGCGCGCAAGGCGTCGATCAGCGCGTGGGCTTCGTCGAGCTGCGCGCGTAGCGTGTGGAGTGCGGCGGCATCGGCATTCGCGCGCTGCTCCGCGATCTCGCGGCGGCTCGTGTGCAGCGCGACCCGCGCGTCGCGTGCCGCGAGCGCTTCCTGCAGCGCCTCGAGTTGCGCGTGCTGCGGCGTGTTTTCGCGCTGCGCCGTCAGCTGTGCGGTCTGCGCGTCGAGGGCTTGGCGTGCGGCGTCGCGCTCACGGCTCATCTCGTGCAGGCGCGCCTGCTGGCGCTCGATCTTGGCCCGGAGTTCGGCGTTTTCCGCTTCCAGCGCCACGAGGCGGCGCAAGTCCGCGCGATTGGCCGCGCCAACCAGGTGCGAGAGCATGTGCAGCTCGCCGAACGCGGCCTGGCGCACTTCCATCGTCGTGGCCGGATGTGTCATCACCGCCCAGTACGCGGGCGGGATGTCGCCGTTCGCGAGCGCGTCGTTCCAGAGCGCGAGCACGGCCTGCGTGTCGCGCGCACTGGCGAATCGGCGCACCGCGCCTGCATAGCGGGTGTCGAGAGCCTTTTGCAATGCCTTGCCGCCTGCGCCGCCTTCGATCGCCAGTTCGACCGCGGCGTGATGGATCTCGAGATCGCTCGCGCGCTGGGCGTCGAGCCGGGTGAATTTAGGGACGAGCTTGCGCAGTTCGTGCGTGCTCAGGCAGGTGCCGATGATGGAGCAATGCAGATGGGCGTCGAGTTCGACGAGGCGCGTGCGCTGACGCGCGCGGGCGAGTTCGGCTTGCGATGGGCCGCAGCAGTCTGCGCTCGTCATCGCGCGCAGCGTGGTCTCTTCGGCAGATGTGCCGCCCGGGGTGCGGGCGAGGCGGAACGGCGGTGCGTGCATGGTGACCTCTGATCCACTGCGGAACGCGGGGCTGTGCATGGCGTGAGCGGCGACTGCGCCTCGACCCGGCTGGGCGCCCCCGGCTGGGCGCCCCCGGCTGGCTGCGCGTCGAGAGCGCAATATACAATGGAATATAACGAAGGCCGGATAACGGCCGGGGGACGCGGTTCAGGTGGCGGTTTCGCGCATGAGCGTCGTTGCGATGCCGGTGACGGCGACGGCATTGGCCACTGACCAGCCTGCGGCCGCCCCGGACGATTGCGCTTCGCAGCGCGCTTCGAATTGCGCGCTTCGGCCGCGTTCGCGTGCTGCGCAAGCACATGTTCGACGCCGAGCCCGACGAAGGCCGCATCGAGCCGCTCCAGTTCGGCCACGGTGCGGCGCAGCGCTTCGGTGTCGAGACAGAACGCGTCGCTGAAAAGCGCATCGCGCGTCTTGTCGAGGCGGCGCGCGTCGCGAATCGCGCGCTTGAGTTCGCGCTGACGGGCGAAGCGGGCCACATCGATGCGTCGCGAGAGCGCGACGAGGAGCGGCTGCAGCGACACCCCGGCTGGCGATGCGTGCGCGTCAGCCATGCCGCCACTGCCAGCGCCGTCGCCACGCGCGAGCATGCGCTCGAAGCGCTCGATGCTGCTGCGCAGCCGCCGGAACGCGTCGATCAGGTCGCGGATCAGCTCCGCGCGCTCGTGCCCCGACGCGGGGCGCAGCGTGGTGATCGTGGCCGCGAAGCCGTTCGCACCGGCCGGCGCGGGTACGCGACGCACCTGCGGTATCGATATTGCCGTTGTTGCGCTTACGAGGCGCCGACTACTCGCCAATTCCTGCCTCCGTCTGCTGGATGGTCGTTCGATGTATTCTATAGGATACATCGATTCGGAGACGGAGCGCATGAATCGCGCGGCGCCCGTGTTCCTGTGGCGCCACGCCGCATGAACTAAAATTACCGCTTTGCGCCTCGCTTATTGCCTCGTTGCGCGCGCACCCGATTTTTCGCTTTTTCCCGCTGTTCAATGACCACACCTTCTCCGGAGGCGGCGTCCGACGACCCGCCCAGCCTTTCGCGCAATCGCGGTTTCCAGCGCTTCTATGGCGCGCGCGTGCTGTCGTCGCTCGCGTTCCAGATGCTCGCCGTCGCCATGGGCTGGCACATCTACGCGCTCACGCATAGTGCGTTCGCGCTCGGTCTCGTCGGCCTCGCGCAGTTCCTGCCGATGTTCTGCCTCACGCTCGTCGTCGGCCACGTGGCGGACCGCTACGACCGCAGACGCATCGCCTCCGTCTGCCAGCTCATCGAATGCGCCGCCGCCCTGACCTTCGCGGCCGGCACGGTCGGCGGCTGGCTGAGCGCGCCGCTCATCTACGCGCTCGCCGCGTGCGTGGGCGCAGCGCGCGCATTCGAGTCGCCCGCCATTTCGTCCTTGCTGCCGGGTGTCGTGCCGCGCTCGCAGCTGCCGAACGCGACCGCGTGGTCGACCTCGGCGAACCAGACCGCGAACATCGTCGGCCCGGCGCTGGGCGGCCTGCTGTACGGCATCGGCGCGACGCCGGCCTACGCGGCCTGCTCGCTCGCGTTCGCGGCGGCCGCTACGCTCTCGGGCACGATCCCGCTGCGCGCCAAACCGCCCGCGCGAGCCCCCGTCACGCTCGAATCGGTGTTCTCGGGCATCGCGTTCATCCGTTCGCAGCCCGTCATTCTCGGCGCGCTGTCGCTCGATCTGTTCGCGGTGCTGTTCGGCGGCGCGACGGCACTCTTGCCCGTGTTCGCCCGCGACATCCTGCACGCCGGGCCCATCGCGCTCGGTCTGTTGCGCTCGGCGACGGCCGCGGGCGCGCTGGCGGGCTCGATCTGGCTCGCACATTTTCCGCTTCGCCGCCGCCCGGGTCTCGCGATGTTTGGCGGCGTGATCGTGTTCGGCTGCGCGACGATCGCGTTCGGGCTGTCGCATGACATCGTCGTGTCGCTGATGGCGCTGGCGGTGCTGGGCGCTTCCGACGTCGTGAGCGTGGTCGTGCGCACGTCGCTCGTGCAGCTGCGCACGCCCGACGAAAAGCTCGGCCGCGTGAGCGCGGTCAATTCGCTGTTCATTGGCACGTCGAACCAGCTTGGCGAGTTCGAGTCGGGCCTCACCGCTGGCTGGTGGGGCGCGCAGCGCGCCGTGCTGGTGGGCGGCGTGGCGACGATCTGCGTCGCGCTGCTGTGGATGCGGCTCTTTCCGGCCCTGCGCGACACGCGCTCGCTCGAGCGCGAAGAGGCGCACGCCACCGCCAGCGCGAACTGATCGCGCATGCGGCAACCCGCGGCGCCCCGTTTCACCGCTGCCGTGCGCCGGGGTTTGCCGTTATCCTTTCGCGAGGCCCGCTCGCAGCAGCGGAGGTAGCGGACCCCCGTTTTTCTCATCCACCCATCAAGTCATGCATCCATCGACCATCGTCCCGAGGAGCGCCGCATGCGCGTAGGCCGCCCCGTCAAGGCGCTGCCGCAGCCGCTGTGCGATTACTGCGGCGCGAAAGCGGTGCTCGCGCGCTTCGCCGACGAGGCCTACCCGTATCGCGACGATCACGGCCCGCTATGGGTCTGCACGCCCTGCGAGGCCTGGATCGGCGTGCCCGCGCGCAGCACGCGCAACGTGCCGCTCGGCCGGCTTGCCAACGCCGCCCTGCGCGACGCCAAGAGCCGCCTGCACGACGCGCTCGAACCGCTGGTGGCCGCGAAGATGCGGCGCGACAAGGTCAACGCCTTCGAGGCACGGGGCAAGGCCATCCGCTGGCTCGGGGACGAACTGGGCTTCGACCTGCCCAATCCGTCGATCCACCTTCTGAGCCTCGAGCAGTGCGAGCGGGCCATCGCCCACATCGAGGCGTTCATGGCCGCGCGACGCGCCGACGGCGGGGGCGAGCGCGAACCGCGCTGAGCCGGCCGCCGCCAGCCGCTTGCCCGCCTGTCAGGCGATGCGCGGCGCATGTCTGTCACTGATAGTTACATTCGATTTGAGGGTCGGCGCTTAACCTTCGGCGCGCCGTGCCGTTATTGCACGGAACAGACTCTTACTTGCCCTTCCATGGCCAGGACCATCCCTTTTCCGCAGCGCTCGCAAGCCGGTCGCCCCCGACGTAGCAAGTCGATGCTGCTGCCGATCCCGCGCGCGGTCGCCAACGAACTCGCGCTGCAGGTGCATCTCGCGCTCGCCGCGCTGCGCCGCGGCGGCACCGGCGACGACGCACGCGCGTTGCTCCATGCTCACGTGCTCGCGCAATCGATTGCGGAGGCCGGATATGGCACGCTCGAGCCGGAACAGGTGCGAGCGGCGGATGCCGCGCTGATCGCCTGTTTCGAGAGCGGCAACACGGGCGGCGGCTGGCAGCTGGACGATGCGGGATTCGAGGCTGTTGCGCAACTCGTGAATGTGTACGACCGCCAGTTGCAAGGCGCGCCGCTGTGGGCGCTGACCGAGGCAAGCGAGCGGCTCGAGCGCATGGGCGCAGGCGATGCCAGCCAGCACGCATTGCGCAAGAGCGCGTGACGCGCGCGACGCCGGGTACGCACATTGCGGCCGGCTTGGATGACCGTCGCCGCACAGACCCAGTAGTTAGCAGGCAGTATGGTGAAGTGAACGATCCTCTTTGAAAGACGATCGAGGCGAGAGACGGAAGGCCGCCGGCGGGCGATGCATCCCCAAAAAATGCATGGCCGCGCCGATCGAGCCAGGGATGCGCTGTGGCGAACCGGGCGCGTGCCCGAGCGGGCCGCCGGTGCGCGCTGTGGTGACATTGGCACGAGATTTGACGCGGGATGCGAATCGTGTTGACTTCGGACAGGTGGCGCGCCTAAAATTCGCCCGTCTTAACAAAAGGGGCTGACGCCTTGGACAGTAGCAGTTGTCGATCTTCGAACAGTTTCGCTGCCTGACCGGCAGGACGTCCGCGCTCCTTTTCTTCCCGCCGCCGTCTTGCCAGCCAGGCAGATGGTGCGCGTCCAGCAGTAAATCCTCGTGCACTCTTGAATAGCGTCGACCGACGCCGCAGCGCCTTGACCGTATCGAGCGCCGCGGATGGCCGACATCGCGCCGTAAGCCCGCCCTGATCGATGCGCGCTTGCGGCACGGTTCGTTCGTTGCGCCCTGAGCGCGACGCGCGGATCGACACATGCGCGCTTTGAAGCCCTTGAAGCCGCTTCGCGTTCGAGCTGCCGACTCGATGCAAGCCCTGGGCTCAGCCGCCGTGACGATAAGGAGTTCCGATGTCTGACAGTGACAGTTATCCGTTATGCCGCTTCCTTTTGAATTGCACTGAGGAAAGCGGGCAGACGCGAGCCGCCGCGCGCTGAAAGATTGCGCCCTGCCGGGTCTGCTGGCTTTCCTCCCCCACGCGTCCCCCGCGACGCCAGGAGAACCAGTATGAACTTCGGCCTTCTTTTGCCGCATCTGTCGCAACTGCAGCAAACGCAGCACACCTTCCATCCCGATCTGCTCGGCGCGCGTGAGCGCGCGAGCGCCCCGCCGCCCTGCCGGGAATCGCGACTCGCCGCGCGCTGGCGAGACCTGCGAGCGCGCGTGTTTCGGGTCTGAATCAGACAAGCAGTAACGGATCCCCGCGCGTATGCCCAGCCGGCCTGGCCGGCCCTACGCGCCGCGCGAGGGATTCGCGCAATAACCCATCGCCGGTGCTTCGACATGAACCAGTTCAACCACACATTGCGAACGACCCGCCGCGCAGCGCGCGCCTGCGCCGGCGTGCTCGTGCCCACGCCAGTACTCGCTAACGGAGGCCGCTAATGGAGTTCAGCTTCAACCTGAACCGCACGGCCAACGCCTCGGCGTGGCGCGTGCTGCCGAACCGCTGGGACTTCGTGGCGTTCCCGCTGATGATCGGCCTGATCGCAATGGCGGCCGTGGGCTTTCACGAAACGATGGCGCCCATTGCCACGTTGAAGGCGCAGCCCATCTCGCTCGATCCCGCGAACCTGCCCGAGTACGCCATGCGCACCACGCTGCGCATGCTTGCGGCGATGGTGGCCTCGCTCATCTTCACGCTCGTCTACGGCACGCTCGCGGCGAAGAGCCGCCGCGCGGGCCAGGTGCTCGTGCCGATTCTCGACATCCTGCAGTCGGTGCCGGTGCTCGGCTACATCTCGTTTACGGTCACGTTCTTTCTCGCGCTCTTTCCCTCGCGCGTGCTGGGGGCCGAGCTCGCGGCGATCTTCGCGATCTTCACGAGCCAGGCGTGGAACATGACCTTCAGCTTCTACCAGTCGCTGCGCACGGTGCCGCGCGATCTGGATGAAGTCTCGCGAGGTTTCCATCTCACGGGCTGGCAGCGCTTCTGGAAGCTCGAAGTGCCGTTCTCGATGCCGGGCCTCATCTGGAACATGATGATGTCGATGTCGGGCGGCTGGTTCTTCGTGGTGGCCTCCGAAGCGATCACGGTGGGCAACAACACGATCACGCTGCCGGGTGTCGGCGCGTATCTGGCCCAGGCGATCGCGGAAAAGAACCTGCACGCCGTGGGCTGGGTGATCCTCGCGATGGTCGTCGTGATTCTCGCGTACGACCAGTTCCTGTTCCGCCCGCTCGTCGCGTGGGCCGACAAGTTCCGCATGGAGAACACGAGCTCGGGCGACGCGCCCGAATCGTGGCTGCTCGACCTGATTCGCCGCACGCGTCTCATTCACCGTCTGCTCGTGCCGATGGGCTTCCTGCTCGCCACGCTCGCGCGCATTCCGTTGCGCGTGCAACTGCCGAAGTCGCTGCCCGTCGTCACCACGATCAGCAAGCGCTCGCGTATCGGCGACATCGTCTGGGCCGCGTTCGTGATCGCGCTGACTGTGTTCGTGGTGTGGCGCGTCGTGGCCTATGTGCGCACGGGCGTCACGCTCGATGAAGTCTGGCACGTGTTCGTGCTCGGCCTCATCACGCTCTTTCGCGTGCTGCTCTTGATCGCTATCGCTTCGGTGATCTGGGTGCCGCTCGGCGTGCTGATCGGCCTGCGTCCGGCGATTGCCGAGAAGGTTCAGCCGCTCGCGCAGTTCCTCGCCGCGTTCCCGGCGAACCTGCTGTTCCCGGTGTTCGTAATCGTGATCGTGCGCTTTCACCTGAACCCGGACATCTGGCTGTCGCCGCTGATCGTCCTCGGCACCCAGTGGTATATCCTGTTCAACGTGATCGCGGGGGCCAGCGCCTATCCGAACGACTACAAGGAAGCGGCGAAGAACTTCCGCATTCGCGGCTGGCAATGGTGGAAGAAGGCCATGCTGCCGGGCATTTTCCCGTACTACATCACGGGCGCGATCACGGCTTCCGGCGGCGCATGGAACGCGAGCATCGTCTCCGAGTTCGTGCAGTGGGGCGACACGAAAGTCGTCGCGCATGGCCTCGGCTCGTACATCGCCCAAACGACCGCCGCCGGCGACTTCCCGAAGATCATTCTGGGCATCGCGATGATGTCCCTGTTCGTTACGTTGTTCAATCGCGTGCTCTGGCGTCCGCTGTACACCTACGCCGAGTCCCGGCTGCGCCTCGATTGAGATGGAGTGACATCATGCTGAATCCGAAAATCGTCTCTTCCGACCTGCTGCCGATGCGGCCCGCTCCCGGCCAGGAAGTGCTCGCCGTCAAGCATGTTTCGCGCGGCTTCGCGAAGAAAGAGGACGAGCGCCTCGTGCTCGACGACGTGAACCTCACGCTGCGCGAGGGCGAGATCGTCGGCTTGCTGGGCCGTTCCGGCTCGGGCAAGTCCACGCTGCTGCGCATCATCTCCGGGCTCATCGAGCCGACCGAAGGCGAGGTGAACTGGCTCGGCAAGCCGCTCGAAGGGCCGGCCGAAGGCGTGTCGATGGTGTTCCAGACCTTCGCGCTGTTCCCGTGGCTCACGGTGCTGCAGAACGTGGAAGCGGGCCTCGAAGCGCAGGGCGTGGGCGCGCGCGAGCGCCGCGAGCGGGCGCTGGCGGCCATCGACCTGATCGGTCTGGACGGCTTCGAAAACGCCTATCCGCGTGAGCTTTCGGGCGGCATGCGCCAGCGCGTGGGCTTCGCGCGCGCGCTCGTGGTCGACCCGACGCTCCTGCTCATGGACGAGCCGTTCTCCGCGCTCGACGTGCTCACGGCCGAAACGCTGCGTACCGATTTGCTCGACCTGTGGACGCAAGGGCGTCTGCCGATCAAGTCCGTGCTGATCGTCACGCACAACATCGAGGAAGCGGTGTTCATGTGCGACCGCATTCTCGTGTTGTCGTCGAACCCTGGGCGCGTGTCGGCAGAGATCAAGGTGCCGTTCAAGCATCCGCGCAACCGGCTCGACCCGGCGTTCCGCAAGCTCGTCGACGACATCTACGCGAAGATGACGGCGCGCGAAGCCGCCGAGGCCACGACTCGCCGTCTCGAAGTGGGCAGCCGCCTGCCGGACGTGTCGACCAACATCATGGCCGGTCTGATCGAAACGCTGGCGGCCGCACCGTATCACGGCCGCGCCGACATGCCGGAAATCGCGCGCTCGCTGCATCTGGAAGTCGACGACCTGTTCCCGATCGTGGAAATGCTGCAGCAGCTCGGCTTCGCCGACGTGCGCGAAGGCGATGTGCTGCTCACGCCGCCCGCCCGCGTGTTTGCGGAGATGGGCACGCAGGCGCGCAAGCTCATGTTCGCCGATCACCTGCTGCGCAACGTGCCGCTCGCGGCGCGCATCAAGAAGGTGCTCGACGAGCGCCCGGGCCATCGCGCGCCGCGCGTGCGCTTCGAGCAGGAGCTGGAGGACGTGCTTTCCGATGTCGACGCCGAAGAAACGCTCGATACCGTGATCGAGTGGGCGCGTTACGGCGAGGTCTTTTCGTACAACGACCAGTCGGAAATCTTCAGTTTCGAGGACGTCGAGGCGTAAGGCCTGCGTCCCTGCAAAAACAAGAACGGGCGGCGAGGATGACACCTCAACCGCCCGTTTTTTGCCTGCAGAATCTGCTGGCCTTATTGGCCGATCCCGATCAGCTCGATTTCGAACGTGAGATCGCTGTTCGGCGGAATCGGGCCGACCGCGCGATCGCCATAAGCGGTCGCCGCCGGGCAGGTCAGCTTCGCCTTGCCGCCGACCTTCATCTTCTGCACGCCTTGCGTCCAGCACGGAATCACGCGATTGAGCGGGAAGGTCGCCGGGCCGCCGTGCTTGTCGGAGCTGTCGAATTCGGTGCCGTTCGCGAGCGTGCCGCGATAGTTCACGCGCACGACGTCGGTGGCGGTGGGTTGCGGACCGGTGCCTTGCTTGATGTGTTCGACGACGACGCCCGACGGCAACTTGTCGATGGGGTTGGCGGCGAACGCGGTCGTTGCAACGGTGGCAGCGGCGACCAGGGCAATCAGTGATTTCATGAGATGTCCTCGTTGAATGGCAAATCGATTATATCGGGCGCGCCGCGCAAGCAGACGAAAGGTGAGCTTCTTCGGGACTCACCGCGCCGCGCGTGCAGCGCCTCATGCCACCGCTCGCAGACCCTTGATTAGACGGAGAACTTTACCCTGCCAGCGTTGCGCCGCGACGTTGCTCGCCCCGTATCGGTGAGACTTTTCGGGAGATCGATCGGGCGAAGCGACGGGTGAGGCCGGCGCGCGCGAGCCGCGCACCGGCCATGATGTCCACGCATCAATTCGGCTTGCCGCTCGACGACCCGTTACCGTCGCCCGACGCACCGGCGCGGCCGGCGCGCGGCTTGCCGCCTTGCGCGCCCGTCTTCGAAGCGCCGTGCGCCTGCGCCCGCGCGCGATCGTTGTCGGTGGCGTCGTCATCGTCGTGATCGTCGCCGTGCGTATGCCCTTCGACATCGTCACCGCGCGCCATGCCCACGAGGAAGTTGCGCTGCGGATTCGCCAGCTCGATGCCGCGCTCCGTGAAGCGCAGCAACACGCGCTTGTTGAACTCGCGCTGCACACCCCAGCGCGCCGAGTCCTTACACTGAATCTGCCCGACGAGCGTGACGGCCGCGCCATCCACCTGATCGACGCCCCAGTATGCGAAGTCGCTGAGAATGCCGTTCTTGAACGCGTCTTCCTTGCGGATCTCGGCGCCGATGTCCTTGAGTGTGTCGATGGCGCGCTGCAGATCCGCGCCATGCGCGATCTGCACCTTCACCGCCGCGTTGCCGATGCCGCGATTCGTGTTGTTCACCGTCGTCACCGAGCTGAACGGCACAGTGTAGAGCGAACCGTCGCCGCCGCGCAGGCGCACGGTGCGGATCGAGAGAAACTCGACCGTGCCCGAGACGCCCGCCACCGTCACCCAGTCGCCCACCTGCATGGCGTTTTCCGTCAACAGGAAGATGCCGGTGATGAAGTCCTGCACGAGCTTTTGCGAGCCAAAGCCGAGCGCCACGCCGAAAATACTCGCGCCCGCGATTAGCGGCGCGGTGTTCACGCCGAGCTGCGAGAGCGCGGTGAGCCCGACCACGACGAGGATCGAAACGAGCAGCGTGGTGCGGAACATCGGCAAGAGCGTGCGCAGTCGCGCGGCGCGTACAAAGTCGCCCGCGTCGGTCCATGCGTTCAGGCGCCGCTCGGCCGCGCCGTTCGCGAACTCCCAGATCGCGACGGCGGCAATGACGGCGATCACGATAGTGAGGAGTGCAGAGCCCAGCAGATGCCCCATCGGCGCGAGCGCGAGAATGCGTGCGGGACGCAGGCCCCAGACGTGCAGCAGCAGGTCGAGCGAGACGATCCAGATCGCCACGACGACGATGCGCCGCAGTGCCGGGTAATAGCGATACGCACGGCGCTGGCCGAAGCTCATCTTCTCCTGATCGTCGCGCAAGCCGAACGCGCGGCTCAACGCCCCGAGCAGCACGATGGCGCTCACGCGCGCGGCGAGCAGCACGACGAGCGAGAGTCCGCCCGCGCGCAGCAGCGCCGCGTAGCCGCCGCGCAGATCGAGCGCCCAGACGAACCAGAGCGCGAGGACGACGAAGAGCGCCACGCCCACCCAGATGTCGGCGAACCATTGCATGAACCAGGCATACGAGCCATGGCGTGCGGCGGCGGCGCGCATGGCGTCGGCCACGGGGCGGCGCAGCTGCAGGATCATCACGGCAAGCGCGAGGTGGCCGACCAGCGTGACGACCTTCACGAGTGCGAGATGCGCGTCCTCGGTCATGCCGAGCGGCACCGCGCCGCCAATCGCTCCGCCCACGCCGCCGATCACGACGACGCGCACGAGCCAGCGCTGCGCGTAAGCGGCCCAGTCGTCGGGCAGCGGCACGAGGCGCAGCGCGGCGGCGTCGGGCGCGAACAGCAGCTTGCCGAACATCACGATCACGCGGCAGATCACATACGTATCGACGATCTGGCCCACGGCTTCAGCGGGCGCGGCGTCGTCGGGGCCGAAGAGCGACAGCACGCCCGCGGCGCACAGGCCGAAGGCGATCACGGGCACGACTTCGAGCAGCATCACGAGCAACGCGCCCGGCAGACGCTGCAAGAGGCGCCAGTGATGCGCGCCGCGCAGCGCGTGGTACGCCTCTTTCGCGCGGTCGGCGGCGGTTTTTGGCGAGGCGCTGGCGTTGTCCTCGGCTTGCGCCGCGACCACGGTGGCGCGCGCTGCCGCGTTGGCGCCCGCGTTCGCGTTGGGGCCGGCGTTCGGGTCGCTGTCCTTTTCGTCCTGGCCGCTCTTGCCCTCGGCCGGCTCCATGCCGGCGGCTTCGCGCAGGGCGTCTTGTTGCGCGTCGGCCTTCGCATCGGCGGCTTTCGCCTGCGCGGCGAGCGCGAGGCTCGTGCCCGTCGCTTCAGGTGTTTGTGGCTGCGGCGTCGGCGTGCCGCCTTGCGCAGGGCCGGCGTCCTCGCGCTGTTTCGCGGCCTGATGCGCGGCAATGGCGCGCTCCGGCGTGGCGACGACGCGGCGCAGCAGCGTGGCGAGCGCGAGCGCGGGCACGAGCGTGAGCAGCAGCACGCGCAGCAGCGCGAGCATCAGCGCGTGGCCTTCCGGCGTGTTCAGATGGTCCTGCCACCAGTTGCGCGTGGACCAGAGGCCGAGCAGCGTCGCGAACGTATGGCTCAGATGCTGGCCCATCGTGCGCGCGCCGTGCGCCGCGTGATCGGCGATCTGCACGACCAGACCGTTGGAGCGCAATGCGCCCGCGAGCGGCGCCGAAGCGGGCGTGGCGGCCGCCGCGCCGGAGGCCGCGGCGGGCGCACTGGCCGCCGCGCTCGCCGAGGCGGGCACGGCCAGCGCGCCAGCGGCGGCGATGGCGCGCAGCGTGTCTTCCATGTGGCCGCGCTGCACGGGATCGTCGAGCACCTGCAGGGCGGCTTGCGCCTGGGTGGGCGTGAGCGCCACGGGGGCGGCCGGGTTGGCCGCGTTGGCATTAGCGGCGGGCGCGGCAGGCTGGGCGGGACGCGCTGGGCTCGCGCCGGGCTTGAACGCTTCGGCGACGGTGGCCGGTGTCGCCGCCGCTGCACGCGACGCGCCGAGCGCGAGCGTCAGGCCGGCTGAAACGGCGAGGACGGCAACGAGAGCTTGCAGGCGCGACGCGCGCGGGAACCGAAAGGCAGAAGAAAGGGACATCCTTGTCATGGGCTTACGGGTCGCGACTGCGGCGACCCTTCAGTGGCGGCGGAGGAAAAGACAGCGGGACAAAGTGCGCGGCTGGAAGCGCATTGGCGCGGCGCATAGCCTGCCGGCGCCCGATTCGTCGGAACGTTCGACGCGCTGCCGCAATTTCGGTGCCCACTTTGTGCGTGGGTGGCCCGCAGTGCGTTTGCGGAACCGCCAAAAAATGGCGCGGCGCGCGAAACGTGAGTGCTGACTATGCCGGGAGTATGCCTCTTTTACCTTACGAACGCGGATGAGACGCGCATGCCGGGCGCCGATAAAAGGGACGTTTCATTGCCATACGCGGTTCGTGGCGTACGCGGGTTTTGATCAGTGGCGCGTGCGCCCGGGCGAATGCTACCGTTGCACGGTCAACATTCAGGCCCGCCAGAGGCCGACGAGGAGAGCCATGAACAGCGTCAGCATGACCGGAGTGCGCAAGGGCAAACTGAGCCGAACGCAGTTGATCGTCGCCGCGACAATCGGCAATGCGCTCGAATTCTTCGATTTCACCGTCTACAGCTTCTTCGCGCTGACCATCGGCAAGCTGTTTTTTCCCACCATGTCGAGCTACGGGCAGTTGCTGGCCTCGGTCGCGACCTTCGGCGTGGGCTTCGTCATGCGGCCGCTTGGCGGCGTGGTGATCGGCGCGTATGCCGACCGCGCCGGACGCAAGCCCGCCATGACGCTCACCATCTTCATGATGGCGCTGGGCTGCATGCTGATCGGCCTCGCCCCCACCTACGCGCAGATCGGGGTGGCCGCGCCGGTCCTGATCGTGTTCGCGCGCTTGCTGCAGGGATTTTCCGCGGGCGGCGAAGTGGGCGCATCCACCACGCTGCTGATCGAGGCGGGCACGCCCGTCAATCGCGGCCTGCTCGGCAGCTGGCAGTTCGCGAGCCAGGGGATGGGCGTTTCGCTCGGCGCATTAACGGCCGGACTCCTGACGACTTTCCTCGCCGCCGACACGCTGCTCGTCTGGGGCTGGCGCGTGCCTTTCCTCATGGGCGTGGCGATCGCGCCGCTCGGTATGTGGATTCGCCGGCGTCTTGACGAGCAGTTGCCGCCGCAGGGGAGCGTGGTGCGCATGCCGGTGCTCGCCGTGCTGCGCGATCACTGGCGGCGCGCGGCGCTCGGCATCCTGCTGACGATCGGCTCCACGGTCACGGCCTATGTCGTCACGTTCTATATGCCGACGTATGCGATTCACGAACTGAAGGTGCCCGCGCCCACGGCCTTGCTCGCGGGGCTCGTTTCCGGCGTCGTGACCTTTCTGGTGGCGCCCGTATCGGGCCTGCTCTGCGACCGGTTCAGCCGCCGCGCGCTGATCTTCTGGCCGCGCGTGGGTGTCCTGCTGTTGATCTACCCGGCGTTCCTGTGGCTCGCGAGCGGCCCCGATGCCGCGCGTCTTTTGGTCACCGTAGGCGGCCTGAGCGTGCTGCTTGGGCTGCAGGCCGCGCCCTCCATCACGATGCTGCCCGAGATGTTCCCGCGCGCCGTACGCGCGACAGGCATGGCGATCGTCTACGGCATCGGCGTGGCGATTTTCGGCGGCTTCGCGCAGACCGTTGCCACCTGGCTCGTGAAGAGCACGGGCAATCTGCTCGCGCCCGCGTGGTACGTGATGGCGTGCGTGGCGATCTCGTGCCTCGCGTTGCCGTTTATTCGCGACCTTACGGGCAAGCCGCTCGAGGATTGACGGTTAGCCTTTCTGGCGCGCCGCTTCGAGATTCGCGTCGAGCTGCCGCGCCAGACCGTAGAGCATGCCGAGCGAGGGCGCCGCGACGCCCACACGCTGTGCCAGTTCATAGGGCGCGCCAAGAAGTGCTTCGACTTCGAGCGAGCGGCCCGCTTCCACGTCTTGCAGCATCGAGGTCTTGAACGCGCCTAGCTTGCGCGTGATCGCGTTGCGCTCCTCGATGGTCATCGCGAGGCGAATGCCGAGCGCTTCGCCGATCGCACGCGCCTCGGCCATGACCGCGCTCACGAGCTGCGCCGTGAGCGGGTCGTCGAGAATCACGTCGGCGGTCGAGCGCGTGAGCGCACTGATGGGGTTCATCGTCATGTTGCCCCAGAGCTTCGCCCAGATATCGGCCTGAATCGGCGCGGCCTTCGTGACCTCGAAGCCGGCCCGCGCAAGCAGCTCGCGCGCTTCCTGTGCGCGCGCGGCCATGTGCGCCGAGCCCTCGCCGACGATCAGATGATTGCCGCCGCCCTTGCGGATCACGCCCGGCCCCGCAATCGACGACGACAGATGCACGACACAGCCCGAAGCCTGCGCGGGCGGCAACGCCATGGAGACGACACCACCGGGATCGACCGCTTCGAGCGGGCCGTTCGCATGCGTGCCGCCGAAGCCGTGGAGAAACCACCAGGGCACGCCGTTCATCGCCGAGACGATATGCGTGTGCGGGCCCACGAGCGGTGCGAGCGAAGCGGCCGACTGGGCGAGCGCCTGACCCTTCAGGCAAACGAAGACGATGTCTTGCGCGCCGGCGATGTGATCCTGAGCGGCTCGTTCACGGCGCCGATTCCGGCACGCGCGGGCGATACGTTCCATGCCGATTACGGCACGCTGGGCGGCATCGGTTTCCATTTCATCTGATCAGGATGC
>NZ_JBFRCN010000017.1:0-137634 GCF_040965835.1 Paraburkholderia sp. BR10872 | reverse complement strand
CGACGCCGAATTGACACAGGACGTTGGTTAAAAGCGACTACGGGTAATTTAGGTGTTTACCCTTAACAGGGTTTACCCTATAATGGCTTCATTCGATTCGCGGGCACGTGCCCGTCAAAGAAGGGCCAAATCATGTACCTGCTCAGCCGTCTTTTCCTTTTCCTCTCCGAAACTGCAGAAGCTCGCCGCCAGCAGCGCGAGGAAGCGTACCTCGCGCAGTCCGTCGATATCTACGATCTCGAGTTCCGCATGCGCAAGATGGATCGCGAGAAGGCCACGCGCCACCCGTCGTGGATGAACCATTACGGCTAAGCAGGAATGCAGCCCCCGCTAACGGGGCAAAATGAAAACGGCGCCAAAAGGCGCCGTTTTTGCGTTTTGACTTTGAAGGACTACCGCGCCGCCGGTCAGCGTCCCGAGTCCGGCATTTCCGCGGCCTGCTTTTCCTGCACGCCAAAGCAGCCGCGATAGGTCGCGTAGAACGAGCAATAGAGCATCGTCGTCACGATGATGAGCGCGGGCATCAGGATCGCCACCGTGAAGTCGCCGGCGCCGAGCGCGCGCAGCAGCGTCGACAGGCCGATCGATACGACCGTCGAGACGGCGAACCACAGCGCCCCATACACCATGAACGCGCCCTTGTTGCGCCAGCAGCTCACGATGCTGAAGAACAGGGCCTTCACGGGCGGCACGTCGTGCCACGCCGTGAGCACGGGCGCAAACCAGAACAGCATCGACACCGGCACGTAGCAGAGCAGCGAAGCAAGCACCGCGAGCGGCACGTCGCTGTTGGCGAGCGCTTGCGCGTCGAGGTCGCCGCCGATCGTCATCAGCCGCAATAGCGCGCCGCCGTCCACGAACGCAGACGCGGCCAGCACCAGCAACATCGCCCCCACGTAAATCGCCCCGAGCACCAGCAGTTGCTTCGCCACGTTGCTGCCGTACGAACGAAAGCCGTCGATCAGAATGGTCGGGAACACCGGTTTGCCCGCGATCGTGTTGCGGCACGCCGCCATGAAGCCGACGGCCACGCCGGGCACGAACAGCAGAGGCAGCACGCCGCCGATCACGGGAATGGCGGAAATCAGCGTCATCGCCAGCAAATAGGCGAAAAACAGCGTGAGAAACGCGAGCGGATTGCGGCGGAACAGCCAGATACCCTGGCGGAACCAGACATAGCCCGTCTTCGCGGGGACTTCAATTAGTTGCATGGGCGATGGGGCAAGGCGTGATGGGAACCCGCCTCGCTGCCGGCGAGGCGCTCGCGCAGGATGCGCTCGAAGTGGCCGGGATCGTGCGGCTTGAGCAGTTCGGCCGAGCGCGGCAGGTGGAAATCATACAGGCGCGAGACCCAAAAGCGGTACGCGCCTGCGCGCAGCATGTCCATCCAGTGCCGCGTTTCCTCGGGCGTGAATGGGCGCACGGTCTGGTAGGCGCGCAGGAGCGCGTCGGCGCGCGCCGTGTCGAGCTTGCCGGTGGCGAGGTCGACGCACCAGTCGTTCACGGTCACGGCCACGTCGAAGAGCCACTTGTCGCAGCCGGCGAAATAGAAGTCGAAGAAGCCGCCCAGCCGAACTTCGTGGCCCGGCGCCGGGTGCGAGTGCGCGAACATCGCGTTGTCGCGGAACAGGTCGCAGTGGCACGGACCGCCCGGCAGCGCCGCGTAGTCGGCCGAGCCGAAGAATGCGCGCTGATGGTCGAGTTCGCTCGTGAGGAGGGTGCGCTGGGCGTCGTCCAGAAACGGCAGCACCGTCGGCACCGTTTCTTCCCACCATGAAAGGCTGCGCAGATTCGGCTGGTCGCCGCGGTAGTCGCGGCCCGCCAGGTGCATACGCGCGAGCATCTGGCCCACTTCCGCGCAGTGCTCCACGCCGGGCGCGAGTTCGGGCTTGCCTTCGAGCTTCGAGACGATGGCCGCGGGCTTGCCGTGCAGCAGGCCGAAGAGCGCGCCGTCCTTGCGCGGCATGGGGTCGGGTACCGGCACCCGATGCGAGGCGAGGTGCCGCATCAAGTCGAGGTAGAACGGCAGTTGTTCGGCCGTCAGCTTTTCGAAGATCGTCAGGACGTATTCGCCGCGCGTCGTCGTCAGGAAGAAGTTGCTGTTCTCAATGCCGGACTGGATGCCGCGAAATTCGACGACATCGCCGAGATCGTAGTCGCGCAGCCATTGGGCAAGCTCTTGGTCGGTGACAGCGGTGAAGACGGCCATGCAAGAAGGTCGGTTGATTGGTAATGGCGGGTCGGCGAACGCTGCGAGGTGCTGCCCGAGGGGCTTGCAGGCGTGTCCGGCTCAGGCGCGATGGCCGCAGCCCGGCTCAAGGGGCGGCGCACATGGCGTTGGCGCGGGCATGCCCAACAAAGGCATGCGCGCGCCCGGATGGCTCAGTAATGCAGGTTGATCGACGGCAGGCGTGTGCTGGCCTGGCCGTTGTTGCGCACTTGCGGCGAGGTGTCGGGGTTCGCGCTCATCGTGTAGCGCGTGCCGAAGTTCGAATGCACGTTGATCTCGACGGGCTTGCCCTTGTCGCGGAACTCGGTGATTTCGGTGCCGTTCGGGCTCACTTCGTGATAGCTGGGCACGCGCGGCACGTCGTTGATGTCGACCTTCGAGGTGACGCGTGCGGCCGGCTTGTTGTTGATCGCAGCCAGATCGGGCAGGCCCGCGCGTTCGTTCTCCGATTGCGCGGATTGTGCCTCGACGGCGGTCTTTGCGTCGTCGGCCGGCGCGGCCATGGCGACCCCGCTGAAAGCGAGCGTCACCGCGACGGCGGCAAGAAGGTGCGACTTCATGGTCATTCTCCGATGGGATGCCCCAATTCTAGCAAATCCGGGCGCTTTGCCCCATGTCGCTCAAGCGCTGCGGCCCGCGCCCGGCGGGCGGTGCGCGGCGCTCGCAGCGCTCTCGCGGCGGGTGCTCCAAAAGCCCTCGGCGCGGCCAGGTCCGTCGCCAGAAAGTCGCACCTTCCGTGGTAATGTGGACCCATCAAACGGAGAGGCGAACGAAGATGAACAACGATAGCTACCTGCGGCCCCTCATGACGCCGGCGCACGACTTCCCGGACGAGTTTTTCGAAGACGCCGCCGACGCCGTGGCGCGCCTCTCGAGCATCTACGAAGCGAATACGTCGTTCCTGCGCGATGCGTTTGCGCGCTATCGCCGCGGCGAGGCATTCGAGCGCCGTGTGCGCGCGTGCTACCCGTTCGTGCGCATCCGCACCAACGTCAACACGCATATCGACTCGCGCCGCTCGTACGGTTTCGTGGCGGGCCCCGGCGTGTTCGAGACCACGGTGACGCGGCCCGATCTTTTCGGCAATTACTATCGCGAGCAGTTGCGTCTGCTGGCGAAGAACCATCATGTGGGCATCGAAGTGGGCGTGTCGGATCAGCCGATTCCCGTGCACTTCGCGTTCGCCGAAGGCATCCACCTCGAAGGCGATCTCGACCGCGAGCGCCTCTTCGCCATGCGCGACGTGTTCGATACGCCCGATCTCGCGCAGCTCGACGACCGCATCGTGAACGGCACCTTCGAGCCGGAGCCCGGCGAGCCGCATCCGCTTGCGCTCTTCACCGCGCCGCGCGTGGACTTTTCGCTGCATCGGCTCAGGCACTACACGGCCACGTCGCCCACGCACGTGCAGAACTACGTGCTCTACACGAACTACCAGTTCTATATCGACGAGTTCGTGAAGCTCGGCCGCGCGATGATGGCGCATACCGACGACGCGGACCTGCGCAACTATCGCAGCGAATACACCTCGTTCGTCGAGCCCGGCGACGTGGTCACCTACAACGCGAACCTGGGCGAACAGGACGACGAAGGCACGGCGCCCGCGCGCCTGCCGCAAATGCCGGCCTACCACCTCAAGCGTGCGGACGGCAGCGGTATCACGATGATCAACATCGGTGTGGGACCTTCGAACGCGAAGACGATCACCGACCACATTGCCGTGCTGCGTCCGCATGCGTGGATCATGCTCGGCCACTGCGCGGGCTTGCGCAACACGCAGCGTCTGGGCGACTACGTGCTCGCGCACGGCTATGTGCGCGAGGATCACGTGCTCGACGCCGACTTGCCGCTGTGGGTGCCGATTCCGGCGCTCGCCGAAGTGCAACTCGCGCTCGAGCGCGCGGTCGCGGAGGTCACGAAGCTCGACGGTGTGGAACTCAAGCGCGTGATGCGCACGGGGACGGTGGCGAGCGTCGACAACCGCAACTGGGAGCTGCGCGATCATCGCGAGCCGGTGCAACGCCTCTCGCAAAGCCGCGCGATCGCGCTCGACATGGAAAGCGCAACCATTGCCGCAAACGGATTCCGCTTTCGCGTGCCGTATGGCACCTTGCTGTGCGTGTCCGACAAGCCGCTGCACGGCGAACTCAAGCTGCCGGGCATGGCCGATTCGTTCTATCGCGCGCAAGTCGATCAGCATCTGCAGATCGGCGTGAAGGCGATGGAGATCCTGCGCACGAACGGCTTGCACAAGCTCCATAGCCGGAAATTGCGCAGCTTCGCCGAAGTGGCGTTCCAGTAGCCGCTTGATGGCTGGCCGGCGCGCGGTGAGCGCCGGCCAGTCTGTCGAATTGCGCTGTTGCCTTTTATCAATTCGGATGCCGAATCATTCGCCGGCGTCGCTTACTGCCCGAACCCCGTCAGCCCAATCAAACTTCCCGCGCCAAGCAGCCACAGCGGATGAGTCTTCGTGCGAAACGCGAGCACGGCGCACACGCCGGTAATCGCCCAGGCGATCCACGATGGATCGGAGGCCCGCGCGATCAGCACGGCGCTCGCGGCCACGAGACCCGCCGTCACCGGCACGAGGCCCTTTTGCGCGATGCGCCGCCACGGGCGGTCCTTGAAGCGATCCCATGCATGCAGCGCGGCGATCGTGACGAGCGACGACGGCCCGAACTTCGCGATCGACGTGACCAGCATGCCTGCCCAGCCGGCCACGTGCCAGCCCACCAGCGTCACGACCATCATGTTCGGGCCCGGGGCGGCCTGGGCGAGCGCGAATAGCGCGCTGAACTCGCTCGCCGGCATCCAGTGGTGGACCTCGACGACCTGACGCTGCATCTCGGGCAAGATCGTGTTGCCGCCGCCGAAAGCGAGCAGCGAGAGCTGGCCGAAGATCGCGGCGAGCGCAACGAGTGTGGCGCTCATCGCGAGCCTCCTTCCTTGCGCGCCGCGCGTGCCGCGAGCGCGATGCCGACTGGCGTGAGCACGAGCATGGTGGGCAAGAGCGGCGTGCGCAGCACGGCAATGGCTACGAAGCCGAGCGTAGCGACGACGGCCGCGGCCGGATCGCGCCGCAGCGGCAGCACGATTTTCAGGGCCATCGAAACGAGCAGCCCGGCGGCGGCCGCGGCGAGCCCCACGAACAGATGCCGCACGTGCGGGTCGTCTTGCGTGCGCTCATAGAGCACGCCGAGCCCGATCACGACGAGCGACGGACCCGCGATCAGGCCGAGGATGCCGGCGAGCGCGCCGCGCCATCCGTGAAAACGCATGCCGAGCGCGACCGAGAGATTGATGACGTTGCCGCCCGGCAAAAACTGGCAGAGGCCGAGCAGATCGGTGAACTCGCCGGCGGTGAGCCAGCGGCGCTGCTCGACGATGGTGCGGCGCGCCAACGGCAGCGCACCGCCAAACGACGTGAAGCCGAGACCGAGAAAGCCGAGGAACAGGTCGCGTACCGAGGGCGTGTGCAGGCCGTCGTCCGCGCCATGTCCGGCTGCGGCGGGCGATGAGATGGGTTGTTTCATGAATGGAAGGGACCTCTGAGGCAAGTTCGGAGATTAAGCCCAATCGCGCGCGCGGCAAAACGATTTCTATGCCGCGCTCTTGTGATCTACACTCACAAGCATGGCACGCTCCCTTCCTCCCTTTCCCGCGCTGCGCGCGTTCGAAGCCGCTGCACGGCACAACAGCTTCTCCGCTGCGGCGGGCGAGCTCAATGTGACTCACGGTGCCATTAGCCGGCAGGTGTCCGCGCTCGAAGCGTGGGTCGGCGTGCAGGTGTTTCACCGGCACGGCAAGCGGGTCGCGCTGACCGAGGACGGGCGGCGCTACCTCGCCGCCGTGCAGTCGGCATTCGACGACATCGCGCGCGCAACCACTCAGCTGCGCGACACGGGCGTGGTGCACGTGCTGCGCGTGAGCGCGCTGCCTACCTTCGCGATGAAATGGCTGCTGCCGCGGCTCTCGCAGTTTCAGCGCCTCGCGCCGAACGTCGAGTTGCGCCTGTCGACTTCGAACGCGCCGGTCGAGACGCTCGAAGGCTTCGACGTGGCCGTGCGGCGCGGCCCGGCCCACTGGCCCGACTGCGAGGCCGGTCATTTTCTCGACGAGATGGAATTGCCGGTATGCAGTCCAGCGCTGCTCAAGCGCGCGCCGATTCATCAGGCGAGCGATCTTGCGCGTCACGTGCTGCTACATTCGGACACGCGGCCCGATGCGTGGCGCACCTGGCTTGCGGCCGCAGGAGTGAAAGCCAAATGCCGCAAGAAGCAGTCGTTCGACCACTTCTATCTGGCTTTGCAGGCTGCCGTGGATGGTCTGGGCGTCGCGCTCGGCCCGCTGCCGCTGCTCGACGACGAACTCGCGTCGGGACGTCTCGTCACGCCGCTCGCGGGGCCGCATCTCGACGCGCGCGGCTACTGGTGGGTGGCGCGCCGCGAGGTGGCGCAAGCGCCGCTCGTCGTGCAGTTTTGTCGCTGGCTGGAGGAGCAGGCGAGCGCTCGGGCGCCGCTCGGTGCATCGGGCGTGCCCGCAAGCGCGGAGAAAGCATGAGGGGAGTGATGCGCTGAAGCGCGAGCGGTGCGAAGGCCTACGGAAACGTTATTCGCAGGCCATCCGCACGCTGCGCCGCAAGCGGTGCATCAGAGATAGAACATCCGGTCTTCGTCGGAGTCGCGGTCGCTGCGCGCCGGATGCTCCTTGCCGGTATCTTCGGCGGTGTCCGCATCTTCGTAGAACTTGAGAACGGCTTCGAGCACCTGGTCCGGGTCGTCGATCACCTGCATCAGGTCCATGTCTTCGGGATTGATGAGACCCATGGGCACGAGCGCCGAGCGGAACCAGTCGAGCAGGCCCTTCCAGAAGTCGGCGCCCACCAGAATGATGGGCACGTGACGCGACTTTTTCGTCTGGATGAGCGTGAGCACTTCGGCCAGTTCGTCGAGCGTGCCGAAGCCGCCGGGCATGACGATCACGGCGTCCGAGTTCTTCACGAACGTGACCTTGCGCGTGAAGAAATGGCGGAAGCGCAGCGAGATGTCCTGCCACTGGTTGCCCGACTGCTCGTGCGGCAATTCGATGTTCAGGCCGACGGAAGGCGACTTGCCCGCATGCGCGCCCTGGTTCGCGGCTTCCATGATGCCGGGGCCGCCGCCGGAGATCACGGCGAAGCCCGCATCGGACACCTTGCGCGCGATGGTGGTGGCGAGCTGAAAGTACTCCGACTCCGGTTTCAGGCGGGCGGAACCGTAGATGCTGACCGCCGGCCGGATCTCGGACAGGTACTCGGTCGCCTCGATAAACTCTGCCATAATCGTGAACATCTGCCACGATGCGCGCGCCTTCTTGGCCGTCGCGCGCTCTTGATCTGCGAGTGAACGCAGACTCGGAATCACTTTTCTCTTGTCCATAATGCCTGAAGAACTACGCGTGGATACAAAGCTGAAGCTACAAAACGGGCTGGAAGGTAAGACCCTGCTGCTGGTCGACGGTTCTAGCTACCTCTATCGGGCCTTCCATGCGATGCCGGATCTGCGCGGTCCTGACGGCGAACCCACGGGCGCGCTATACGGCATCATCAACATGCTGCGTCGCATGCGCAAGGACGTTACGGCAGAGTATAGCGCGTGCGTGTTCGATGCAAAGGGCAAGACGTTCCGCGACGACTGGTACCCCGAGTACAAGGCCAACCGGCCTTCCATGCCCGAGCCGCTCGCTGCACAAATCGAGCCCATTCACACGGCCGTGCGCGCGCTCGGCTGGCCGCTGCTGATGATCGAAGGCGTGGAGGCCGACGACGTGATCGGCACGCTCGCGCATCAGGCCGAGAAGCTCGGCATGAAGGTCATCGTTTCCACCGGCGACAAGGACCTCGCGCAGCTCGTGACAGACCACGTCACGCTCATCAACACGATGACGAATGAAACGCTCGATCGCGAAGGCGTGATCGCCAAGTTCGGCGTGCCGCCGGAGCGCATCATCGATTATCTCTCGCTCATCGGCGACACCGTCGACAACGTGCCGGGCGTGAACAAGTGCGGCCCGAAAACGGCGGTCAAGTGGCTCACGCAATACGACTCGCTCGACGGCGTGATCGCGCATGCGGATGAAATCAAGGGTGCAGTGGGCGGCTATCTGCGCGACGCGCTCGACTTCCTGCCGATGGCGAGAAAGCTCGTCACGGTGGAAACGGCTTGCGATCTCACGCCGCATCTCGAGTCGATCGAAGCGTCGCTCGCCACGCGAGCCGAAGCGCGCGAAGAACTGCGCGATATTTTCGCGCGCCACGGCTTCAAGACCTGGCTGCGCGAAGTCACCGAAGCGAGTCAGCAGAGCGAGACGGTGCCCGCCGCGACCCAGGGCGACGTGCCCGAAAAAGATGCGATCGTGCAGCCCGCGCTGTTCGTCGACGCCCCGCGCCATTACGAAACGATCCAGACGTGGCCGCAGTTCGACACGTGGCTCAGGCGCATCGAAGACGCCGAACTCACCGCGTTCGACACCGAGACCACGGCGCTCGATCCGATGGTCGCGAAGCTCGTCGGCATCTCGTTCTCGACGGAACCCGGTGTGGCCGCCTATTTGCCGCTTGCGCATCGCGGCCCGGACGCGCCCGATCAACTGCCGCAGGACGAAGTGCTTGCGCGCCTGAAGCCCTGGCTCGAAAGCGGGAAGCACAAGAAAGTCGGCCAGCACATGAAGTACGACGAGCAGGTGCTCGCGAACTACGGTATCGAGCTCAATGGCGTGGAGCATGACACGCTGCTCGAATCGTATGTGCTCGAATCGCATCGCAGCCACGACATGGACAGCCTCGCGCTGCGCCATCTGGGCATCAAGACGATCAAGTACGAAGAGGTAGCGGGCAAGGGCGCGCAGCAGATCGGCTTCGACGACGTCTCGCTCGAAAAGGCCGCCGAATACGCTGCCGAAGACGCCGATGTCACGCTGCAACTGCATCGCGCGCTCTATCCGCAGATCGCGCCCGAGAAGGGCCTCGATCACGTGTATCGCAACATCGAACTGCCCACATCGCGCGTGCTGCGCAAGATCGAGCGCAACGGTGTGCTGATCGACTCCGAGAGGCTCGAAAAGCAGAGCGCGGAAATTGCCGTGCGGCTCATCGCGCTCGAAGAGGAAGCGTATGCCCTCGCGGGCGGCGAATTCAATCTGGGCTCGCCCAAGCAGATCGGCCAGATCTTCTTCGAGAAGCTGCAGCTGCCGGTCGTGAAGAAAACGCCGAGCGGCGCGCCTTCCACCGACGAAGAAGTGCTGCAAAAGCTCGCCGAAGATTACCCGCTGCCCAAGATCCTGCTCGAGCATCGCGGGCTTGCGAAGCTCAAGTCCACGTACACCGACAAGCTGCCGCGCATGGTGAACGCGCAAACGGGCCGCGTGCACACGAACTACGCGCAGGCCGTGGCGGTCACGGGCCGTCTTGCGTCGAACGATCCGAATCTGCAGAACATTCCCGTGCGCACGGGCGAAGGCCGGCGCATTCGCGAGGCGTTCATCGCGCCGCCGGGGCACAAGATCGTTTCCGCCGACTATTCGCAGATCGAACTGCGCATCATGGCGCATATCTCGGGCGACGAGTCGCTGCTCGCGGCGTTCGCACGCGGCGACGACATTCACCGCGCCACGGCTTCCGAGGTGTTCAGCGTCACGCCGCTCGAAGTGAGCGCGGACCAGCGGCGCATCGCCAAGGTCATCAATTTCGGCCTGATTTACGGCATGAGCGCGTTCGGCCTCGCATCGAATCTCGGCATTACGCGCGACGCGGCGAAGCTTTATATCGACCGTTATTTCGCGCGCTATCCGGGCGTGGCGCGCTATATGGACGAAACGCGCATGGACGCGAAGTCGCGCGGCTATGTCGAGACCGTCTTCGGGCGCCGCCTGTGGCTGCCCGAGATCAACGGCGGCAACGGCCCGCGCCGCCAGGCCGCCGAGCGCGCCGCCATCAACGCGCCCATGCAAGGCACGGCCGCCGACCTCATCAAGCTTTCCATGGTCGCGGTGCAGAAGTGGCTCGACGAACGCAAGATCGGCACGAAGATGATCATGCAGGTGCACGATGAACTCGTGCTCGAAGTGCCGGGCGACGAACTCGCCGAAGTGCGCAAGCGCTTGCCCGAGCTGATGTGCTCGGTGGCGCAGCTCAAGGTGCCGCTCGTCGCCGAAGTGGGCGTGGGCGAGAACTGGGAAGAGGCGCACTGAAGGCGTTGTAGTGCTTAGTGAAGCTCTACTAAGTACATACTGAATGCGAAGTGCCGCCGCAAAAGCCGTAACCAGGACGTAACTGCCCGCGCGCGATAAGGCAAGCCTCGCGTGCGTGATGTCGCGAATGCGCGCCGCAAGGGTTGCCGCCGCGCGTTCCGTCGGCCGACAATGATTTGATTGAAGGCCGGTGCCTCGCACGTCACGTTGTCGACGCATCGGCCTTTCTATCGCCTTTCGACATGCACGGAGAGTCTATGCATCGCTTTATCGTTGTGGGAGGAGGCGCAGGCGGGCTGGAGCTGGCAACACGGCTCGGCGATCGTTATGGCGAGGCGCGCGCGAAGCGGGGCAAGCCGCAAGCGGCATCGATCACGCTGGTCGACCGCAATCCAACGCATATCTGGAAACCGCTCCTGCACGAAGTCGCGGCGGGCAGCATGGACCCATTCACGCATCAGCTCGAATATCCGGCGCAGGCGCGCTGGCATGGCTTCGAGTTCCAGCAGGGCGAGCTGACCGGGCTCGACCGCGCGGCAAAGCGCATCACGCTCGGGCGCGTGCTCGACGAAGACGGCGCGGAAATGCTGCCCGAGCGCGTGCTCGAATACGACACGCTCGTGCTCGCAATCGGCAGCACGACGCATTTTTTCGGCGTGCCGGGCGCGGCCGAGAATTCCATCGCGCTCGACACCGTCGAGCAGGCCGAGCGGTTTCGCAAGCGTTTGATCGCCGCGTGCATGCGCGCCGAACATCAAGCGCCCGAAAAAGTCGCGGTGGAGGTGACGGCGGACGACCTCGCGCCGGCCATGGACGCCGGCGCCGAGCCGCGCGTGCAGGTGGCGATCATCGGCGCGGGCGCGACGGGCGTCGAGCTTTCAGCCGAGCTGCGCAACACCGCGCAGGTGCTGTCGGCCTATGGACTGCACAAGCTCGATCCGCGCAACGACGTGGGCATCGTGCTGATCGAGGCCGGCCCGCGCATCCTGCCCGCGCTGCCGGAGCGCGTTTCTTCGGCGACAGGCGAGCTGCTGAACAAGCTCGGCGTGAAGCTGCTGACGAGCGAACGCGTGATCGAAGTGGCGCCTGGCGTCGTGCGCACCGCGAGCGGCAAGAACCTGCGCGCGGACCTCACGGTCTGGGCCGCTGGCATTACCGCGCCGGCTGTGCTCTCGCGGCTCGACGGTCTCACCGTCAACAAGCTCGGCCAACTGATCGTGCGCCGTACGCTGCAAACGGAACTCGACGACAACATCTTCGCGCTCGGCGACTGCGCGGCCTGCGAATGGCCGGGCCACGAACGCGGTGTGCCGCCGCGCGCGCAAGCCGCACACCAGCAGGCCACTTTCCTGTTCAAGTCGCTGGGCAATCTGCTCGCCGGCAAGCCGCTGGAAGAGTTCACCTATCGCGACTTCGGCTCGCTGGTGTCGCTCGGGCACTTCAGCGCGGTCGGCAATCTGATGGGCGGGCTGATCGGCGGGAATATGTTGATCGAAGGGTTGTTTGCCCGTTTCATGTACATGTCGCTGTACCGGCTGCACATCGCGGCGCTGCACGGCTACGCGCGCATGGTGCTCGACACCTTCGCGCACTGGCTGCGCCGCACGACGTTGCCGCGCGTGAAGCTGCACTGAGCGGCTGCACCGGGCGGCGCTTGTGTCCGGGGCGCGGCGCTATTCTGCCTGTTTCCGCTGTTTGATCTATCTTCAAGGAGCGCTGCATGCTGAAACCCGAAGTCGATAGCCTCGTCCCGCACGTGCCGTTCGATCGGCGCACCTTCATCAAGGCGGCGCTCGGCAGCGGATTCGCCGCTGCCGTGCTGCCCGTCTCGGCGCAAACCATTCACACCGACAGCGAAGGCCTCGAAGCCGGCGAGATCGGCTTCCAGTCCGGCGGCACGCTCATCCCGGCGTATCGCGCGCAGCCGCGCGGCAAGACGCACTTGCCGGTGATCATCGTGATCCACGAGATCTTCGGCGTGCACGAGCATATCGCCGATGTGTGCCGCCGCTTTGCGAAGCTCGGCTATCTGGCCATCGCGCCGGACTTCTTCGTGCGTCAGGGGGATGCCTCGGCGTACCCGACAGTGCAGCAAATCAGCGAGAACATCGCGAGCAAGGTGCCCGATGCACAGGTGCTCGGCGACATCGATGCGGCGCTTGTCTGGGCTGGCGAGAACGGTGGCGATCTGAAGCGCGTGGGCGTCAATGGCTTCTGTTGGGGCGGGGTCTACACGTGGCTCTATGCCGAGCACAATCCGCGCATCAAGGCGGCGGTTTCCTGGTATGGCCGCGTGGCGGGCGCACACACGGAAAATTCGCCGCAGAATCCGCTCGATCTCGCGGGCAATCTGCAGGTGCCGGTACTCGGCATGTATGGCTTGCAGGACAACAGCATTCCGCAGAACACGCTCGAGCAGATGAAGGCCGCCATCGCGCAGGGTCCGCAGGATGGGCGCGGCTCGCAAATCGTCGTGTACAACGATGCGGGCCACGCGTTCTTCGCGGACTACCGGCCGAGCTATCGCAAGGCCGATGCGGAGGATGGCTGGAAGCGCGCGATTGCCTGGTTCAAGGAGCACGGCGTGGTGTGACGCCGTGCCCGGCTCCGGATACCCGGCTTAGGGGTTGGGGCCAGTCGCGACCGGCCGCGACGCGTCGGCGCTCCATTCGCTCCACGAACCGGGATAGAGCGCCGCGCCGTGCAGGCCGGCAATCTCCATCGCGAGCGCATTGTGGCAGGCGGTCACGCCCGAGCCGCATTGCAGGACCACGTGTTCGGGCGTGATGCCAGGCAGCACCGCCGTAAAATCTTCGCGCAGCGCATGCGCCGACTTGAAGCGGCCGTCCGGCGTGAGATTGTCCTGATAAAACCGATTGCGTGCGCCAGGAATATGGCCGCCCACCGGGTCGATCGTTTCGTTCTCGCCGCGATAGCGGTCGGCGGCGCGCGCGTCGACGACCGTGAGTTCGTGCGTGGCGAGATTGCGGACGATGGCCTGCGCGTCCACCGTCACCTGCAGCGGCGCGCCGGCCTTGAAGGTGCCGCGCGCGGGTGTCGGCACGTCGCGCACGAGCGGGAAGCCCGCGGCTTCCCACGCCTTGAGGCCGCCGTCGAGCACGGCCACCGAGTCGTGGCCGAGCCAGCGCAGGAGCCACCACAGGCGGGCGGCGTAGGCGCCGCCTTGCGCGTCGTAGGCCACGACCTGCTGGCCTTCGTTGAGCCCGCGCAGCAGGAGTGTGGCGACGAGCGCCGAGCGGTCGGGCAGCGGATGGCGGCCGTTCTTGCCGGTTTTCGGGCCCGAGAGGTCGCGGTCCAGATGCAGGTATTGGGCGCCGGGCAGATGGCCGAGCGCATAGGCGTTCTCACCCGCGGCGGGATTGGCGAGATCGAAGCGGCAGTCGAAAACCAGCACGCTGCCCGGCGCGGCGGTCAGGCGTTCGTGCAGATTGGCGGCCGAGATCAGCGTGGTGTAGTGCGTGTGGGGCATGACGGCTCCTTGAATCGTGCAAGGCCGCCCTCTCTCGCGATGCGACGGCCCGGTGCCGTCAGTCTAAACAAAAAGACGGGGCGAAGCCCGTCTTTCCGTGATGCGTTCGAGTTGCCCGACGCCCGCGCCAGGCCGTGCGTCAGATCGGTCCCAACTCGCGGCGCAGAAACTCGTGGAAGTGCTGCATGCCGTCTTCCATCGGGCTCTGGTACGGGCCGACCTCGGAAACGCCACGCTCGAACAGCGCCCTGCGACCGGCGTCCATGCGCTCGGCAATCTCGTCGTCTTCGACGGCGGTTTCCATATAGGCGGCGCGCTCGGCCTCGACGAACTCGCGCTCGAAGAGCGTGATTTCCTCGGGGTAATAGAACTCGACGATGTTCTTCGTCTTCTGCGTGCCTTCGGGGATCAGCCACGAGACCACGAGCACGTGCGGATACCACTCGATCATGAGATTCGGGTAGTACACCATCCAGATCGCGCCGAACTCCGGCGGCTCACCGTTACGGAAGCGCAGGACTTCGTCGTGCCACTTGCGGTACGTCGGGCTGCCCGGCTTGCCGAGGTGCTTGTGCACGCCGACGGTCTGCACGCTATACCACTCGCCGAACTCCCACTGGAGATCGTCGCACGAGACGAAGTTGCCGAGTCCCGGGTGGAACGGCACGACGTGATAGTCTTCCAGATAGACCTCGATGAAGGTCTTCCAGTTGTAGTTGCACTCGTGAACCTCGACGTGATCGAACATGTAGTCCGTAAAGTCGAGGTGTTTCGCCGGCCCAAGGCGGGCGAGATCGCGCGCGACGTCGCGGCCCGCGGATTCGAACAGCAGCCCGTTCCACTTCTGGAGCGGCGAGCTGTTCAGATTCAGGCACGGCTTGTCCGCGAAGTGCGGCGCGCCGAGCAATTCGCCCTTGAGGTCATAGGTCCAGCGATGCAGCGGACATACAATGTTGTCTGCCGTGCCGCGACCGTTTAGCATGATGGCCTGGCGATGCCGGCACACGTTCGAGAGCAGCTCGATTTCGTTGCTCTTGTTGCGAACGAGCACGCGGCCTTCTTTTTCGCCGGGCAGCGCAAAATAGTTTCCCGCCTCGGGCACCATGAGTTCGTGCCCGACGTAGCGAGGACCCTTCTGGAAAAGCGTGTCGATTTCGCGCTTGAGTAGCGCTTCGTCAAAATAAGCGGTGACTGGCAGCTGGCTGTGAATAGACTTCAGCTGCAATGCATTGCTCAGATTGGACATTCCCACTCCCGATGAAGACGTGAAAGCAGTGAACAACCCAACCATCGAAGATTCGATTTAGGGAGCCGGCGATTATACCCGGTTACCCCCTCGTGGGGTAGCTAAGTGACTGATTTTTGCCAAAATTACACCGGAAAGACGGCAGGAATTCAGGAAGTATGAGACAAATGCACGGGTAATCGGGCCTTCTGGAACCGATTTGTACTGGCCCCGAACATGTGGTCGAGAGGGTACACAAGCCGGGGAGCGGGTCGAACGGGACCTTTTGCCGTAGAATGTCCGCCTTGTTTCATTCTGGCGACGACTCATGGCGAAATCCGCAACGAAAGACCGCGCTGGCGCGGGCGAAAGCGAAGCCGGGCTGGCCGAGGGCGAAGCCCTGCCAGAGAGCTACGAGGTGGCGCTTGCGGAGCTCGACGGGCTCGTTGCACGCATGGAAGGCGGCAGCCTGAGTCTGGAAGAATCGCTTGCAGCCTACCGCCGTGGCGCGGCGCTCGTGCGCTTCTGCCAGCAGCAGCTCGAAAAGGTTGAACAACAGGTGCGCGTGCTCGACGGCGAGACGCTGCGGCCCGTGCCCCTCAATACGACAGACTCCGCAGCGGGCGGAGACGACGATCTATGACATTTGACCAATGGACCCGGCACGTACTCGACCGGGTCGAAAGCGCGCTCGATCACTATTTGCCGGCTGCCGACGTATTGCCGGCGCCGCTGCATGACGCCATGCGTTATGCCGTAATGGGCGGCGGCAAGCGGGTGCGTCCGCTCCTGTGCCACGCGGCGGGCGAACTCACCAACGCCACGCCGCAAGCGCTCGACGCGGCGGCCTGCGCGCTCGAAATGATCCACGTCTACTCGCTCGTGCACGACGACATGCCGTGCATGGACGACGACGACATGCGTCGCGGCAAACCCACCGTACACGTCAAATATGACGAACCGACGGCGCTGCTGGTGGGCGATGCGCTGCAGTCGCAAGCCTTCGTCACGCTGACCTCCGATGTGCTCGGTGCCCAGCACCAGGCATCGCTCGTGCGCGAACTCGCGCTGGCCAGCGGCTCGATCGGCATGGCCGGCGGCCAGGCCATCGACCTCGCGAGCGTGGGCCATTCGCTCACCCGCGAGCAGCTCGAAACGATGCACCGCCTGAAGACCGGCGCGCTCTTGCGCGCCGCGGTCCGCATGGGCGCGCTGGCGGGCGAGACGCCTTCGGCGGAAAACCTCGCCGCACTCGACAAATACGCGGCGGCCGTGGGCCTCGCGTTCCAGGTGGTGGACGATATTCTCGACGTCACCGCCGACTCCGCAACGCTCGGCAAGACCGCTGGCAAGGACGCGAAGGACGGCAAGCCGACCTACGTGTCGATTATCGGTCTCGATGCCTCGCGTGCGCTCGCGCAGCAGTTGCGCGCCGACGCGCACGCGGCGCTCGAACCGTTCGGCGCGCGCGCTCAGCGCCTCGCCGAACTCGCTGACCTGGTGGTGAACCGGGTGAGCTGACCGCGCAACCCGCCCACGCGCATGAAATGGAAGTAATGCGCAGAAAAAGTGCGGGAGCGCCAGTTTTCCTACAATGGAACGACGATGTACGACTTGCTGAAAACCATTGACGACCCGGCGGATTTGCGCCGCCTTGATCGCCGCCAGTTGCAACCGCTTGCCGACGAACTGCGTGCCTTCGTTCTCGAGAGCGTCTCGCAGACGGGCGGCCACCTGTCGTCCAACCTCGGTACGGTCGAACTGACGATCGCGCTGCACTACGTGTTCGACACGCCGCGCGACCGCATCGTCTGGGACGTGGGCCATCAGACCTATCCGCACAAGATCCTGACGGGCCGCCGCGACCAGATGTCGACGCTGCGCCAACTCGGCGGCATTTCGGGTTTCCCGAAACGCGACGAGTCGCCGTACGACACGTTCGGCACCGCGCACTCGAGCACGTCGATTTCGGCGGCGCTCGGCATGGCCGTGGCGAGCAAGCTCAAGGGCGACAACGCCATGGGCATCGCCGTGATCGGCGACGGCGCGATGACGGCCGGCATGGCCTTCGAGGCACTGAACAACGGCGGCGTGGAAGACGACGTGCCGCTGCTCGTCATCCTCAACGACAACGACATGTCGATTTCGCCGCCGGTTGGCGCGCTCAATCGCCATCTCGCGCGCCTCATGTCGGGCCGCTTCTACGCCGCCGCACGCGCGGGCGTGGAGCGCGTGCTGCGCCATGCGCCGCCGGTGCTCGACCTCGCGCGCAAGCTCGAAGAGCACGCGAAGGGCATGATCGTGCCGGCTACGCTGTTCGAGGAATTCGGCTTTAACTACATCGGGCCGATCGACGGCCACGATCTGGATTCGCTGATCCCGACGCTGCAGAACATCAAGGAACTGCGCGGCCCGCAATTCCTGCACGTCGTGACGAAGAAAGGCCAGGGCTACAAGCTCGCCGAAGCCGACCCGGTCCTGTACCACGGTCCCGGCAAGTTCAACCCGGCCGAAGGCATCAAGCCGTCGACAACGCCCGCCAAGAAGACCTACACGCAGGTGTTCGGCGAATGGCTGTGCGACGCGGCTGAACTCGATTCGCGCGTGATCGGCATCACGCCGGCCATGCGCGAAGGCTCGGGCCTCGTCGAGTTCGAAAAGCGCTTCCCGGACCGCTACTACGACGTCGGCATCGCCGAGCAGCACGCAGTCACGTTCGCGGGCGGCATCGCGGCAGAAGGCCTGAAGCCCGTGGTCGCGATCTACTCGACCTTCCTGCAGCGCGCGTACGACCAGCTGATCCACGACGTGGCCCTGCAGAACCTGCCCGTCGTGTTCGCGATCGACCGCGCGGGCCTCGTCGGCGCGGACGGCGCAACGCACGCCGGCGCGTACGATCTCGCGTTCATGCGCTGCATTCCGAACATGATGATCATGGCGGCGTCGGACGAAAACGAATGCCGCCAGATGCTTTACACGGCGCTCCAGCAGGACTGCCCGACGGCCGTGCGCTACCCGCGCGGTGCGGGCACGGGCGTGGCGACCGTCAAGCAGATGGCCGCGCTGCCGGTGGGCAAGGGCGAAGTCCGCCGCGAGAGCAACGCGCCGGCAGGCAGCCGCATCGCGATCCTTGCGTTCGGCACGATGGTTGCGCCGTCGCTCAAGGCCGCCGAGGAACTGGACGCCACCGTGGCGAACATGCGCTTCGTGAAGCCGCTCGACGCGGACCTCGTGAAGCAGCTCGCCGAAACGCACGACTACCTCGTGACCGTCGAGGAAGGCTGCATCATGGGCGGCGCCGGTTCGGCCTGCGTGGAAGCCCTCCTTGAAAGTGGGGTTATCAAGCCCGTACTACAATTGGGCCTCCCCGACCGCTTCATCGACCACGGCGACCCGGCGAAGCTGCTGGCGGGCTGCGGGCTCGACGCAGCAGGGATCGCGAAGTCGATTCGCGAGCGCTTTCTCGACAAGGCAGTGTCCGGCAAGTCGGTGATGCGCGTTGCCTGAGGTCGATTGAGATCGCGATAGTTTGATTGGTGCGTCGCCCTCGCGGCAGCCCAATTCACATTTGAACTGGCGGGCGGGTTCCTACCCGGCTTTCCGCCAGCAAACGCCGGCTCATGCCGGCGTTTGTTATTTGCGCGCCGCGTATGGCGCGGCTTGAGGATAAGAACATGAATCAGATGAACCCGGCCTTCGTGATGCCGGACGTCCAAAGCTCCGTCGATACCCGTCAGATCGTGATCCAGCGCGTCGGCGTGAAGGCCGTGCGCCATCCGCTCACGGTGAAGACGGGCGCGGGCGACGTCCAGCCGAGCGTCGGCATGTGGAATCTCGACGTTCATCTGCCGGCCGACCAGAAGGGCACGCACATGTCGCGCTTCGTCGCGCTGCTCGAAGAGAACAAGGCGCCGCTCGAACCCGCCACGTTCCGCGCCATGCTGGCCGCGATGCTCGCGAAGCTCGAATCGCAGGCGGGACGTATCGAAGTGACGTTCCCGTACTTCGTGAAGAAAGTGGCGCCGGTGTCGGGCGTGGAAAGTCTGCTGGACTACGAAGTGACGCTCACGGGCGACGTGCGCAACGGGCAAACGCGCCTGTTCCTCAAGGTGCTCGTGCCCGTGACGAGCCTGTGCCCGTGCTCGAAGAAGATCTCGCAGTACGGCGCGCACAATCAGCGCTCGCACGTGACGATGAATGTCGAGTTCGAAGGCGACCTGCCGGTGGAAGACCTCCTTCGCATCGCCGAACAAGAGGCGTCGTGCGAGCTGTGGGGCCTGCTCAAGCGTCCGGACGAGAAGTTCGTGACCGAGCGCGCGTATGAGAACCCCAAGTTCGTCGAAGACCTCGTGCGCGACGTGGCCGTGCGACTGAATGCCGATGCGCGCGTGATCGCCTATACGCTCGAAGCCGAAAACTTCGAGTCGATCCACAATCACAGCGCCTACGCCGTGATCGAGCACGACAAGCGCGCGGCGTAACGCCGGCCACCTGGTTGCACCGTCAATAAAAAAGCCGCCGAAGGGCGTGGCCCTTGGGCGGCTTCTGCAGTGGCGAACGGATTAGTGCTGCGCGAGCGACGTCAGATCCCAGCGCGGCTTTACCGTGAACGCATAATCGCGCGTGGCCTGCTCGGGCCAGCGCGCGAGGCGCAGCGCCCCCGCGAGCGCGATCATCGCGCCGTTGTCGGTGCACAGCGACAGGTCCGGGTAATGCACCTCGAAGCCGCGCTTTTGCGCCGCCGCCGAAAGCGTCTCGCGCAACTGCTTGTTGGCCCCCACGCCGCCAGCCACCACAAGGCGCTTCATCTTCGTGCGCTTGAGCGCGGCGAGCGATTTCGCGGCCAGCACCTCGACGGCTGCGTCGACGAAACCGCGTGCGATGTCGGCCTTGCCCTGCTCGCAGATGTTCGTGCCGAGCTTCTTCACCTGCGTGAGCACGGCCGTCTTGAGGCCGCTGAAGCTGAAGTCGAGATCGCCCGAATGAAGCATCGGACGCGGCAGTTCGACCGCGCCTGGCGTGCCGAACTCCGCGAGGCGCGAGACTTCCGGGCCGCCCGGATAGCCGAGGCCGAGCAGCTTGGCCGTTTTGTCGAAGGCTTCGCCGGCGGCGTCGTCGAGCGTCTCGCCGAGGGTTTCGTAGACGCCCACGTCGGTCACGCGCATGAGTTGCGTATGGCCGCCCGACACGAGCAGCGCGACGAACGGAAACGGCGGCGGCGCATCGACCAGCAGCGGCGAAAGCAGGTGCCCTTCGAGGTGGTGAATCCCCACGGTCGGCCGATTCCAGGCCATGGCGAGCGCATTGGCGATGCTCGCGCCCACGAGCAGCGCGCCCGCGAGGCCGGGGCCCTGCGTGAAGGCGATGGCGTCGATGTCGCTTTTCGCGGCGCCGCTCTTCGCGAGCACTTCTTCGAGCAGCGGCAGCGCACGGCGGATATGGTCGCGCGAGGCAAGCTCCGGCACGACGCCGCCGTACTCGCGGTGCATGGCGATCTGCGAATGCAGCGCGTGCGCGAGCAGGCCGCGCTCGCTGTCGTAGAGCGCGAGGCCGGTTTCGTCGCAGGAGCTTTCGATGCCGAGAACGAGCATGGTGGGAGGCAGGGCGACGGCATTGCGCGGCACGAGCCGCCAAAAACCGCCGCTAAATCAAGAATTAACAGAACATAAAAGTATAGCAGCGCGCGTCGAAGCCGGTTGAGCGCGGCAAGTGGTGTCCCTCCCGGACAAGCCCCGCCGCCGCGCAGGTAGAATGCGCGCCATGGAATCTTTCGACATCGCCGTGATCGGCGCAGGGGCGGCCGGCATGATGTGCGCGGCGGTGGCGGGCCAGCAGGGCCGCCGCGTGGCGCTGATCGACCACGCGCCGCGCCTCGCGGAAAAAATCCGCATCTCGGGCGGGGGGCGCTGCAACTTCACGAACCTGCACGCGAGCCCGGCCAACTATCTCTCGCACAACCCGCATTTCTGCCGTTCGGCGCTGGCGCGTTACACGCCGCGCGACTTCCTCGCGCTGCTGCGCCAGCATCGCGTGACCTGGCACGAAAAGCACAAGGGCCAGCTTTTTTGCGACCAGTCGAGCGACGCGATCATCGACGTCCTGCGCGCCGAGTGCGACGCGGGCCACGTGGCGTGGCGCCGGCCGCTGCCCGTCGAAGCGGTGAGCCACGCCGACGGCGCGGGCTTCACGCTCGGCACGCCGCAGGGCGAGATACGCGCGAAAGCGCTCGTGATCGCGACGGGCGGCCTGTCGATCCCGAAGATCGGCGCAACCGACTTCGCCTATCGCGTCGCGAAGCAGTTCGGCCACAAACTCGTTGACACGCGTCCGGCGCTCGTGCCGCTCACGTTCGCGCACGACGAGTGGGCGCCTTATGTGCCGCTCGCGGGCGTATCGCTCGAAGTCCACGTGGCGACGGGCGAGCGCAGGACCGGGGGCGCGTTCGACGAAGACCTGCTCTTCACGCATCGCGGCCTTTCCGGCCCCGGCGTCCTGCAGATTTCGAGCTTCTGGCAGCCCGGCCAGCCGATCCGCGTGAACCTGCTGCCCGAGCACGATCCGGCGGCGGCGCTGATCGACGCCAAGGGCGCGACGAAACGTCAGATCGGCAACCTGCTCGCCGAGTGGGTGCCGGCACGCCTCGCGCATGTATGGCTGGAGGCGCATCAGGTGAAGGCCGACGCGCGTATTGCCGATCTGCCCGATAAAACGCTGCGCAAGATCGGCGAGGGGCTGGCGCAGTGGACGCTTACTCCCACGGGCACCGAAGGCTACAAGAAGGCCGAAGTCACGCGCGGCGGCGTGGACACACGCGAGCTTTCCTCGGCGACGATGATGAGCCAGCGCGTGCCTGGCCTCTATTTCATAGGCGAAGCCGTGGACGTGACGGGCTGGCTTGGCGGCTACAACTTCCAGTGGGCGTGGGCCTCGGGCGTCGCGGCCGGCGAGGCTGCCGCCGAATATTCACTGGGCGCGGGCTGATTTCCTGACCGATACGCACTGCCGAATCTCTCGCGGTTGACCCCTGTCATTGTTGGCTGGGCGCCCGAGGTTCACGCTTGAATGCCTGACCACGAGGAAAAGGTACGAAACGTGAATCGAGAGGAACAGCAGCACAGCGGGCAAATGCGCGGGCCACTGCGGCGAATCATGATTGCCGTGGACGATTCGAAGGCATCGACGCAGGCACTGCGTTTCGCGTCGCGCGTGGTGCCGCGCGACGCCCAGGTGCGTATCGTCTGCGCAGCCGAACAGCCGGGCGCGTGGAACGCGGGCGGCGCGTACAGCGCGGGCGATGCGTGGATGACGGGCGCGCTCAACGCGGCGCGCGGCGATTCTCTCCACGCCGCCGAGCGTACGCTCGAGCACGCGATGTCGGCGTTCAACGGCCAGGTCGCGCTGGTCGAAGGGCAGGTGGTCGGTCTTTCCGGCGAAGCAGGCACTGTCGTGCCTGCGCTCGCCGACGCGGCGCGTGACTGGGAGGCCGACATGCTGGTGGTCGGCACGCGGCACCAGGGGCGCATGAAGCGCTGGGTCGACGGTTCGGTTTCGGGCGCGCTCGCGGTTTGCGCGCCCTGTCCGCTGCTGGTCGTGCCCGTGGAGTACGAGGAAGCGAACGGTCACGCGCCACTCGCCCGCATCCTGCTGGCGACGGACGGCAGTCCGGCCTCGGCGCAGGCGATCGACGCGGCGCTGCGGCTGGCCGAACCGCAAACCACCTTGCGCGCGGTTTATGTCGTGGACCGCAGCAGCGTGGCCGGCGACCCGGTGCCGGGCTCGGTGCTGGAAGATGCGCTTGCCGACCTCGGGCGCAAGGCGCTGGCCAGCGCACACACGCAGCTCGACGTGTCAGGACGTGCTTATGAAACGGCGCTGGTCGCCACCGGGCGCATGCGCGATGACATCGCCCACACCGTTTTGCGCGACGCGCAGGATTGGCAAGCCGATCTCGTCGCGCTCGGCACGCAGGGCCGGCGTGGCGTCGCGCGCTGGCTGCTCGGCAGCGTCGCCCAGCGCGCCATCGAGATCACGCATGTGCCGTTGCTGCTGGTCGGGCCGGGCGCTGCCTGATGATGCTGCGCAGCCCCGCCGGGGAAGGCTCCGGGGGCGATCGGGGCGGCTGCCGGAATTGGGGTTTCCCCCCGAACCGGCACGCGATGCCCCAACCCGGAACTGCTATACTCAATTTTCTTTACCCCCGATCCGTTATTGGAAAATGACGACCATCCGCGTAAAAGAAAACGAACCCTTTGAAGTTGCCATGCGCCGCTTCAAGCGCACGATCGAGAAGAACGGTCTCTTGACCGAGCTTCGCGCGCGCGAGTTCTACGAGAAGCCTACGGCTGAACGCAAGCGCAAGAAGGCGGCGGCGGTGAAGCGCCACTTCAAGCGTCTGCGCAGCCAGATGTTGCCGAAAAAGCTGTACTGATTCCGGCGTAGCCGTGACGCGTGCCCGCGCAGTTCCAGCGTGGGCCTCGCATCAATGTCACGGCGACGTGGACAGCCGGTCCGCGGTCTCTGGTTTCATCGCGCAACGCGGCCGCCGCTGTCCTCTGGTGTGGTCGCAACCATGTCGAATTTGCGCCAACCCGCCTGGAAGCGTTTCCAGGCGGGTTTTTGCATTCCAGCAACCCCAACGTATTTCAGGTGAGTGATGAGTCTCAAAGACCAGATCAACGACGACATGAAAACCGCGATGCGCGCGCGCGAAAGCGAGCGCCTCGCCACGATTCGTCTGCTGCTCGCCGCTATCAAGCAACGTGAAGTCGACGATCGCGTGACGCTCGACGACGCGGGCATCACGGCCGTCATCGACAAGATGATCAAGCAGCGCAAGGACTCGATCAGCCAGTTCGAGGCCGCGGGCCGCACCGATCTCGTCGAGAAGGAAGCCGCCGAGCTGGTCGTCCTGACCGCCTACATGCCCGCGCAGCTCTCGGACGCCGAGATCGCCGCCGAAGTGCAGGCCGCCGTCGCCCAGGTGGGCGCAGCCGGCCCGCAGGACATGGGCAAGGTGATGGGTGTGCTTAAGCCGAAGCTGGCCGGGCGCGCCGACATGACGGCCGTTTCCGGGCTCGTCAAAGCCGCGCTCTCGAAGTAAGCGCAACCGGCTCGCACGCGGCGCCGGCCCGGCCCAAGGGCGGACGCCGTGAGGCCCGTACGTCACGCGTATGCCGCGCGTATGTCACGTATAGGGCCGCGCGAGCCCCGGCTGCCCAAGCGCGCTCGCTTCGATGATTCCGCATTCGTTCCTGCAAGACCTGCTGAACCGCGTCGATATCGTCGACGTGGTGGGTCGCTACGTGCAGCTCAAGAAGGGCGGCGCGAACTTCATGGGCTTGTGTCCGTTCCACAACGAGAAGAGCCCTTCGTTCACGGTTAGTCCAACCAAGCAGTTTTATCACTGCTTCGGCTGTGGCGCGCACGGCACCGCCATCGGCTTCCTCATGGAGCACGCGGGACTGACGTTCCCTGAAGCCGTCGAGCAACTCGCCCAGTCGGTCGGCCTGACCGTGCCGCAAGAGCCTTCGCCCATGCGTGGCGGCGGCGGTGGGGCTGGCGCGGCGGGCGGCTATGCTCCGGCAGCCTCGAAGGCCGTCACCACCGCGCTTTCCGACGTCATGCAGACTGCCTGCGACTACTACCGCAAGCAGCTGCGCAGCGCGACCAACGCCATCCAGTACCTCAAGAAGCGCGGCCTCACCGGCGAAATCGCCGCGCGCTTCGGCCTCGGCTACGCGCCCGATGGATGGCAGAACCTCGAATCTGCGTTTACCAACTATCGCGACGATGCGCTCGTCGAGGCGGGTCTCGTCATCGTCAGCGAAAAGCAGGACGCGCAAGGCCAGTCGCGCCGCTACGACCGTTTCCGCGACCGCGTGATGTTCCCGATCCGCAACGTGAAGGGTCAGGTCATCGGCTTTGGTGGCCGTGTGCTGGATGGCGGCGAGCCCAAATATTTGAATTCCCCGGAAACGCCGCTATTTAACAAGGGCAGCGAACTGTACGGGTTGTTCGAGGCCCGCCTCGCGATCCGGGAACAGCGCTACGTTCTGGTGGTCGAGGGGTATATGGATGTCGTCGCGCTCGCTCAGCTGGGTTTCCAGAATGCCGTGGCGACGCTTGGCACCGCGTGCACGCCGATCCACGTGCAGAAGCTCATGCGTCAGACCGACACGGTGATTTTCAGCTTCGACGGCGACTCGGCGGGCCGCCGCGCGGCGCGCCGTGCGCTCGACGCTTGCCTGCCGCACGCGGCCGACAATCGCACGATCCGCTTCCTGTTCCTGCCCCAGGAGCACGACCCGGACAGCTACGTGCGCGAATTCGGCACCGAGGCGTTCTCGGAGCAGGTCGAGCGGGCCATGCCGCTGTCCCAGTTCATGCTCAACGAGGTGCTGGCGGACAAGGAACTGGACCAGCCGGAAGGGCGCGCCCGGGCGCTGTTCGACGCGAAGCCGCTGCTGCAGCAGCTGCCGGCGAACGCCCTGCGGGCGCAGATCATGCACATGTTCGCGGACCGCCTCGACGTGCCGTTCGAAGAAGTGGCGGCGCTGTGCGAAGTCGACGCGCGCATTGCCCGGGCGGCGCGCCAGGCGCCCGCACGCAAGGACCGGCACCTCGTGACCGGGATCGAGCGCAAGGCGCTGCGCAACCTCGTGATGCACCCGCGCATCGTGCTGCAACTGGAGGAAGAGGCCGAAAAGGCGTTGATCGGACTGACGCGCCACGGCGAGCTGTTCGAGGAAGTAACCACTCACGCGCGGGCGCTGGGCGAGTCGGCGGAATTTCAGCTCCTTTCGGACCTGCTGAGAAATGGGGCCAATGCTCCAACCTTCGAGGAGATTTTTCGCGAAATTCTGGACTATGATGAAAACGTTCGGGATTTGCTGATGAAAAATCCGGAAGATGGCGCTGCAGTGGAGGAGCGCCGCGAGCAGGAGCGGCTCGTGAGCGAAGAATTGACGGCGGCAATCCTGAAAATGCGGTACGACGCCTGTTGCGATCGCCTGGACGCGCTTTCGCGGCAGTCGCGACATACGCCTGAGGAACTTGCCGAATTGATGTCACTGAATCAGACGCGGGCTGACATGAAACGTCAGCTCGGTTTGTAAGGGAAGGACCGCACAGGGGGATTATTGCCCTGCGTGCTAAAATAACAGGTTTTCAGCGGTTTGTTTTTGTTTTTTCCGGGTGGGCATAATGGGTTGGGGTAATCCGTGAATGTCCAGTTTTCCAGCAAGGGGCGGAATGGCAATGGCAAAGACTACAGGCGGAAAAAAGGCAACAGGCAAGGGCTCGACGGAGCCGACCAGCAAGGTCACAACGGCCACAGTTGCCAGTTCTTCCGCCCGGTCGTCGGGCAGTGGGTCCACCAACCGTTCTGAACCGGCTACCCGGAAGAGGTCGATGACTGTTTCGGCTGCGCGAGCAGCGCCTGTCCGTGCGGCGAAAGCCGCTACGCAGCCGGCAACGAAGCGGTCCGGTTCGAGAAGTGCAAGGGAAGTGCCTGCCGTCGAGGACGATGCGGCAGAGCGCGAGGCTCAAGCATCCACGGTTCAAGAGGCTGTTGTCCAGCAGCCGCGAGTCGAGACACTAGCCGGTACGGCGAACTCCATGACGAAAAAGCTGAATGAAGTACCCGTCGATGACGACGCAAACCAGAGCGAAGACAGCACCCCCGCCGCGGGCAAGGTCGAAAAGACCACCCGTGCGCGCGACCGGCGAGCGAAGGAGAAGGCGCTGCTGAAAGACGCGTTCGCGTCGTCGCAGCCCGGCACCGTCGAGGAGCTCGAGGAGCGCCGCACGAAGCTGCGTGCGCTCATCAAGCTCGGCAAGGAGCGCGGCTTCCTCACCTATGCGGAAATCAACGATCACCTCCCGGACAACTTCACGGAAACCGAGGCGATCGAAGGCATCATCAGCACGTTCAACGACATGGGCGTGGCCGTCTACGAGCAGGCCCCCGACGCCGAAACGCTGCTGCTCAACGACAACGCGCCCAACGCTTCTTCGGACGACGAAGTGGAAGAGGAAGCGGAAGTCGCGCTTTCCACCGTCGACTCCGAATTTGGCCGCACGACCGATCCGGTGCGTATGTACATGCGCGAAATGGGCACGGTCGAGCTCCTCACGCGCGAGGGCGAAATCGAGATCGCCAAGCGCATTGAAGACGGCCTCAAGCACATGGTCATGGCGATCTCCGCCTGCCCGACCACCATTGCCGACATCCTCGCCATGGCCGAGCGCGTGGCGAACGACGAGATTCGCGTGGACGAGCTCGTCGACGGCCTGATCGATCCGAACGCCGAAGACACCGACGGCTTCAACGCGAAGGAAGCGGAAGAGATCGAAAACGAGGACGAAGAGGAAGAGGCCGAAGAGGAAGAAGAAGAGGAGGAGGAAGAGGACGACGGCGCGGCGCAGGCGACGGCCAACGCGGCGCAGCTCGAAGCCCTCAAGCGTGCCTCGCTCGAAAAGTTCGCGCTCATCAGCGAATGGTTCGACAAGATGCGCCGTGCGTTCGAGAAGGAAGGCTACAAGTCGAAGTCTTACCTCAAGGCGCAGGAAACCATCCAGAACGAGCTGATGTCGATCCGCTTCACGGCGCGTACCGTCGAGCGTCTGTGCGACACGCTGCGTGCACAGGTGGACGAAGTGCGCCAGGTCGAACGCCAGATTCTTCACACGGTCGTGGACAAGTGCGGCATGCCGCGCTCGGAGTTCATCGCGCGTTTCCCGGGCAATGAAACCGACCTCGAGTGGTCGGAGAAGATCGTCGGCGAGAGCCATGCGTATAGCGGCATCCTTTCGCGCAACATTCCGGCCATCCGCGAACAGCAGCAGCGCCTGCTCGATCTGCAGGCGCGCGTGGTGCTGCCGCTCAAGGACCTGAAGGAAACCAACCGCCAGATGGCGGCCGGCGAACTCAAGGCTCGCCAGGCGAAGCGCGAGATGACCGAGGCGAACCTGCGTCTCGTGATCTCGATTGCGAAGAAGTACACGAACCGTGGCCTGCAGTTTCTCGACCTGATCCAGGAAGGCAACATCGGCCTGATGAAGGCGGTGGACAAGTTCGAATATCGGCGCGGCTACAAGTTCTCGACCTACGCGACGTGGTGGATCCGTCAGGCCATCACGCGCTCGATCGCGGACCAGGCGCGCACGATCCGCATTCCGGTTCACATGATCGAAACGATCAACAAGATGAACCGCATTTCGCGGCAGATCCTGCAGGAAACCGGTCTCGAGCCGGATCCGGCAACGCTCGCCGAGAAGATGGAAATGCCGGAGGACAAGATCCGCAAGATCATGAAGATCGCGAAGGAGCCGATCTCCATGGAAACGCCGATCGGCGACGACGACGATTCGCATCTGGGCGACTTCATCGAGGACAACAACACGGTGGCGCCTGCCGACGCCGCGCTGCATGCCTCGATGCGCGATGTCGTGAAGGACGTGCTCGACTCGCTTACGCCGCGCGAGGCGAAGGTGCTGCGCATGCGCTTCGGCATCGAAATGAGCACCGATCACACGCTCGAAGAAGTGGGCAAGCAGTTCGACGTGACGCGCGAGCGCATTCGCCAGATCGAAGCGAAGGCGCTGCGCAAGCTGCGCCACCCGAGCCGTTCGGACAAGCTCAAGTCGTTCCTTGAAGGGAATTGAGATTGGTTGGTTTTAATGCACAGAAGTCATGTGCAAGATGGCCAGGCCGACCCGCTTTCGTGTAGTATGTCGGCCTGTCGTCGAAAAGCCCGGCCTTTGGGTAGACCGGGCTTTTTTGTTGACACGTCATCGTTGTTTCGTTTGTCGCTACGCTTCGTAGCTTCGTGGGCCGGACGCCGTGTTGGTTGCAGGCAGCGGACTCATAATCCGCCTCCGAAAGGACGTCGTGGGTTCGAACCCCACCCGGCCCACCATTCGCTATTCCATAGAACTCCAACATATTCCGATGGAGTAGCCGAAACCCTTACTGGGTGGGCTTCTCAGGCCGTCGGCTGTTCCGCTGTTTGCTGGCTTGGTCCGTTGACTCCCGCTGGTTGGTGGGGGTCACACGGTGAACGCGACGAGGTTCGGAGCGCTTACAAATTTGCTGAATACCTGCCCGCACGTCGGAAAATGATGCAGGCTTGGGCCGATCATCTCGATAAATTGGAACGTGGCGCAAGGACGACCCCAAAAGAGCACACGCGGATTTCCTTCAAGATCTCGTGACCTGACTTTGAATGACACTGCGTGAGTGGAAGGCCTGGGCACGATCATCAGCGTCGAGACGCAAGGTGGGTATGTTCTATTCGTGTAAGTTTAAATAGTATCCACACGGTTTTAATAGGAATACTTACCACATAGGTCGATTCCGCTTCGATTTCTTCGAGAAAACTTCAACCGCTCACGCAGCGCGGAGAGAGAAGCGGTGCCGTGGATTCATTTGGCCGATGACCTACCGAAGCACGCTGGGCGACGCCCGGCTGCCTGAGCAATATGGAATTCAGCCGAGGGCTGACTCGACCAGCCAACGACGTGCAAGCTCGGTGCAGAGCGACGGCCGCTCGAGGGTTGGGAAGTGTCCGCAACCTTCGAGCGACACAAAGCGGGCGTGCGGAATCAACGTGGCAATGCGACGGCCGACGCTGACTGGAACGAAACGGTCAGCGTCCCCCCATACGAGCAGTGTTGGTATCCTGCTCGCTGCAAGCGTCGGCCAATGATCTGAACGAGTCAACGTAGCATCCGACTGGCGTGCGAATACTTCGGCCCCCGTGTCGCGGGCCATCTGAACGAACGCAGCCCTCGAAACAACGTCCTGAGAAGGAATCGCATGCTCGGCGAACTCCGCGATTACGCGCTCATGTTCGCCGGAACGAATTCTCTGGCTTGTTGCACGAGCCACATCCGGATTCGGGTGAACGCCTGGTTGGCAGTTCATTAGCCAGATTCCGTGGACACGATCTGGACACCGTGCCAGCACCTCCATTGCAAGGCACCCACCATAGGCTGTGCCAGCGAGGATGAATGGGCCTTTTGTGGAAGCCAAAAGGCTCTCCGCACTTTCGGCAAAAGTCGATTGCGTGAGTACGCAAACAGACGCTGATACAAGATCCTTTAGTCCGTGGACCTGTTCGGCGTACATCCGCCCGTCGCACGGCATCGCGGGGAGAAAAATCAGCGGTAGCGGCATAGAGGGAAGACAGGTGTTTTCAGGCCCAGCGGGCGGCGCGCGTGCCGACTAGGCAGCAAAGCGATTGTCCGCGTTTTTGATCAACCTTCCAATTAGAGCAGACGCTCGCGACGGGCTGTTGCAATGACGATCTCATTGACCGTCAACGATCTATAGGTTGATGGCGAACTGCCGTTCTCGGCCGCGGCAGTTCGCCGACCGACTGTCGGCAAGCAAATGGGCGACCCGCGACCGCGGTGCGCAAAGGGCCCAGGCGGTAGCCATTCCCCAACCTAATCGCTGATGTGACCTGGCTCGCCCACTTCCTTGATGAAGGCAAGGAGGAGCTCGCTGAGCCGAACCGGCTGCTCCTGTTGGATCCAGTGACCGGCGCCGTCGATCAACTCGATGCCCCCCATTCTCGTCGCCGCCTTCGTCCTCATGAGATCGAGCGCGCCAGGCGCTGAATAGGTGCCCCAATCGCTCTTCCCGCCAATGAAAACCGACGGGACATCGATCGTCTTGCCCGAGAACAGGCGCAACTCAGCGTTCAGGTCAGAGTCGGAAAAGACGCGATAGGCCTGCAGGGCGCCTTGAAACCCCGTGCGGCCATACTCCTCCGTGTACACCCCAAGTTCCGGCTCGGTGAGCCATTTGCAGGCCATGACATCGGCGGAGGAAGGTTGGAATGGAGCGACGGTCTCGGGCATCGTCTTGCCGAGATCCATGACGTAATAGGTGGGCATCTGTGCAAGTTCTGTGGCGGTCAGCGCCTTCAACGGATGCGGCTTGTTTCCCGGCCAGTCGGCGCTTTTGACGTAGAAAAATGCTCGAAGAAACGCGTGTAAGCCCTGAGGGGGGTGCCACATGTCATGGTTCGCCTCTCGTGAACTCAGGTATTGCTGGTAATGCTCTCTCGGCGGGTCGAGTGCCGCCAGCGCGGCTGCTAACTTTTGATTGGCCGTGTTCGGTTGAACCGGCGATACCTCGCTTTCCGCAATGTCGAACGGAAGCGCCGGCGGGCCGGGGAACGGTGCGCTCATCAGCGCCACCGAGGGGAAAACATCAGGTCTGGCTAGCGCACAATAGGCCGCCACGGGCGAGCCGAGGTCGTGCCCGACAAGCATTGCCGTACGCCGATATCCCAATGCCAAAACCAGTCCGAGGGCGTCGCGAGTCATATTCAGAAGGCTGAAGGGCGCTAGCTCGGCGTCGTACTCGTTCACCCAACCGGTGGTGCGGCCAAAGCCTCGCTGGTCAGGCGCTACGACGTGGTAGCCGGCGTCAGCCAGAATTGGAATCAGGTGTCGCCAGCCGTAAGCCAGATCAGGAAAACCGTGCAGAAGCAGTGCGAGCGGCCGGCCGGGTTTGTCGTAACCGGCCTCGAGAATATGGACATCGAGGCCATTTACCCCGTGGATCATGCGCGAGCGGACCGTCTTCGGGAGCGTTCCCTCGGCATATGTCGATGTGGACAAGTCAATTCCTCCAATGGGGTTTGCGCGGGCGGGCCGAATTAAAGAGGCCGCCAGGCTGACCGCGCCCATCGCCAGGACAGCTCGTCGGGAAGGCATAAAGCCACGTGGATGCCTCATGTCGGAACGCCCCGTCCGCATGCAAGCGCTGGGTTCAGTTCCAGCGAGCGCGCCGCCGCAATCTGGGCAGGCGGCGCATGATTGAACGAGCCTTCTTGACTTGCGATTGGGTCGGGAGGCATCGGCAACTCCTGGTATGGTGATCGCCATAGTATGGCAATCACCATAGAATCAGCAAGCGAAACGTGCTATGTTCTCGGCATGCCACGTAAGACTGACGCCCGCGCCCGTGCGATTGCCACGGCCCAACGACTGTTTCGCATCCAGGGCTACACTGCGACGGGATTGACCCAGCTCCTTGAAGAAAGCGGTGCGCCTAAAGGATCGTTCTACTTTCACTTTCCACGCGGCAAGGCACAACTCGCGGAAGAAGCAATCGATGAGTACGTTGCGAATCGAATTGCTGTGTTACGGGACATCTCGGCGAATACGACGGGTGATGCCCTGAATTTTGTTCATCAGATTTTCAGGACCTTTGCGGCCGAAATGGTCGCCTCTGATTTCCAGTACGGATGTCTAATGCAAAATCTGGCGAATGAGCTGCCCGCGCTCGACGCTGACCTGACCAAACGGGTAGCGCGCGGATTTGCTGAGTCGACTGGGCTTATTGCGGAGCATTTCAGGGGATGCGGCTTCGCTCCCGAGCGCGCGTCCGCTACGGCAGCCGCATTGGTTGCAGCCCTCGAAGGCGCGCGGACGATCGCCCGGCTTGAACGCACGCCGGCTATATTCGAGGCGCTGGCAGAGGTCAGTGCCCAAAGGTGGGCTGGGCCGGAGGGGTGATCCGGTCCAGTGTTCTCGGTCGGACAAAATCGGCACCGAGCATCCTGTGAAGACCGTCGGTCTTTCGCCAATGTCCGTTCGCAGACGAGCAGCCACCGCAGGAACGTCTTGGCATTGTCCATTGCCGGACCGCACAACCGGTTTGGCTTCGGCTTAAGCAGGCATATGCCGTGCCAATTTTCTCGACTGTGTTCGCTTGGGACGTGCAGCGGCAGCCGGGGCAATTTGAACGCCTGGAGAATGGCCATGCAGACGAATTCGAAGAAGGCCGAACAGGTCGGCCTCCCGGCGACCTCACGGCTGAGCCGGTCGTACGGCAAGGCTGATTTTGCCGACGCATTTTCGGTGGACTTGCCAGGGACTGCCTGCAACGACGCAGAGTCTCTCGCTCGACACATCTTTGCCGAGCAACCCGAGTGGATCGCGACGCTGCAGGGAGTTCGCGACATTGCCGTATGGCCATTCGGACTTAAAAGAACGGTCGATCTGAAAATCGCGAAGGGAGACCGGCTTAGTATTTTCCGTGTTCGAACGGCACAAAGACGAGATCATTCTGGGCGAGAACGACACGCATCTTGATTTCCGTGTGTCGGTTCTCGTGCAGCCTGCATCTGAGGGCCGGCCCCAGCGGCTGATAGTCACTACGCTTGTCTTCTACAATCGTTTGCTGGGTCGGGCCTATCTCGGCCTTATCGCTCCTTTCCACCGCCTCGTCGTGCGAGCCTCGCTCGACCGGGCACAGCGGATCGGATGGCCCGGCCGGTAGCGGCGATTCACCAACGCCCTTCCAGCGGGCCGTAGATGACCAGATCTCAAAGTGGCGGGCTCCTGAGAGCGGTCAGGACCAGGCGTAGCTGTCCATTTTGACCTGTTCAGTCACGCTATCGCACCTTCACTTGCAGCCACTCATGCCCGACAGGGCCGCCGAGGCTGTTCCAGACGCAGTACCAGCTAAATACGCCATTGATCCGTTCTGCCGTCGCCATGTGCATCGTGGAGTATCCGATCATGCTGCAGCCGACGCCGTCATCCTTAACGAGCGGTGACGCAAATAAACGTTGTTCATGATTAGCGCGACGGCAGTCAATGTTGCGCCCCCGATCTGGGCCGACATCGGCACTACTCCGGTCAGCGCGGACACGACGAATGCGGTAATCGGTACGACGTCCATGAACAGCACGCCGTTCATCGGACCCAGGATCCGGTTTCCGGAGACCCAGAACAAGATCGCGCCGAACCCAGCGACGGGCCCCATGTAGAGCAGATGCGGCGCAATGGAACGCAGCATCGACAACGTCGGCGCGGGCACCGCGTGCAGTGCAATCAAGATCGCGTTGACGGTAACGATCGTGGTAAGACCTAGCCAGGTCGTCATCGTCGTGTACTTCAATGCTGACCAGCGTGCGAACCGCGCCGAGCCGAACGTGTATACCACCCAACAAAACGCTCCGATCACGATCAGCCCGCTGGCAGCGTAGTGCTGGGGTCCGTGAATGGCGGCCAGCAAATCGCCGTTCGTAATCACCAGCGACACGCCTGAGAACGATGCCGCGACGAACAGAAGCGAGAGCACTGGTGGTGCGCTGCGTCGTAGCCACGAGCTAAGAAGCAAGCCCATCATCGGTTGCGTTGCCATCATGATCGACGCATCGAGCGCGCCGTCCGGCCCGGCAAGTTGCTGCCCGAGAAAAACGAACGAGCCGAAGCCGCAAAAGCCGACAGAGCCGAGCAACCACGCAGTCCCGAGCGAGTGGCCGTGGGCGGCAAACGCGCCAGCACCTTCGCGATACCGTAGCAGCATAGCGAAAGCGACCCCGGCTATCAGATAGCGCAGGGACGTAAACGTGAATGGATCGACGTGTGTCAACGCGTCAGTCATTATGGGAAACATCGCGCCCATCAGCACCGTACCCACCAGGCACAGTGCAACGCCCTTCCAGTAACGTATCGAAGATGCAGATGAAGCTGAGATTGATTTCATGACTGATCGTTCTCAAAATAGGTTAAAAAAATGCCAGCGGCCGCCGACATCCCCACAATCACCGACTCGTGCCGATGGAAACGTTCATCTCAGACCAGCGCTCGCATCGTCATGTCCACAATCGACGTGAGCGCGGATTTGTCCAAGTCGGTCTTGCCGAGCACTCGCATCCCCTGAACGATGCAGAGCAGAAACCGACCAACCTCCTCTGCGTCCAAGCGTTTATCGAATTGGCCAGCCTGCTGGCCGCGCGCGATCGCAAGACTGAACTGCGTCGCGATGCGGTGCAGCGTCGATTCGATGTGGGAACGCATGTCCTGGTCGTCCGGTAGCAACTCGATCGCCGCATTGGTGATCAAGCAGCCGTGCCGATCGAGCAGATTCGCGCTGACCAACGTGTAATGCAGCAGCGCCGCGCGCAACGCGTCAGCCGGCGGCATGTCGGCGGCCAGCCGCTCCTTCAGCCGCGCGACTGCACCTTCCGCATAGCGATCGAACGCCGCGACAAGCAAACCGTGCTTGTCGCCGAAGGTCCGGTAAAGACTGCCGCGGAACACGCCTGTAGCGTCGCACAGCGCCTCGACAGGCGTCGCGTGATAACCATGCGCCCAAAATATTCGGGCAGCAGCGTCGATCGCCTGGTCGACATCGAATTCCCGCGGTCGGCCGCGTTCCGCAGAACGTTCGGGACGGGAGCGAGCGCGAGTTCGGGAACTGTCGAAGGTAGTCATGGAGTAGATATTAGAACCAATCGTTCTCAAAATCAACCTGCAGACTCTATTCCGAAACGCTCGCTGGGCGATTGAGGATATTCAGTTTTCTGGATGAAACCTTGATCGCCGCAATCGGAAATAAGAGAGGGATACTGATGCCGGAATTGAACGGCCGAGTGCACCAGTCGTCTGGGACGCGCCTGATGCAACAGGCATAGTCGACCCGCAGCGGTCCTATAGAAACGTAGAGAGGATTGTCGCGTCCTCGCGCGAGAGCCATTCAGCTGCGGCGAAATGGGTGCTTTTGCTTACCACCCCTCCCAAAACGACTAGTTCGATTTGGAAGTCAATGCAACGTTCGCTCGACCTGTTGCAGGCGGCGCTTCCGTCTCGTCGAGATGGCATTCGAAATAGAGGAGGTGATGCCACTCGCCATGGATGGGCGAGTTACGCTGACAAGATTGACTCTACCGACGATCGTATCGTCGAGCCAAACGAGGTACTGATAGGCTCGATCTCCGACTCTATCGCTAGTTGCTGCTCTTATCGCTTCGCGAACCGCGGAAGCGCTGTAGTAGTCGCAAGGGCGAGCGTTAATCCATTGCTCGAAGTAGGCCCGGTTTTCGACCTCGAACGCAAGTAGCGCGTCGGCATCGCTCGACGTCGGGGGAGTCATCGTTGTCGTCCAACGGCTCGGGTGTGCACAAGCAGGAAATCACTCTCGGGACTAAAGCGCGGATCTGATCTTGTGCAGCGAGCTGTTGCAGGGCCCTCGGAAGTCGACGGCCTTCCGCCAGGGATAAGCCGAAATCCGCAGGCGTCGCGCCTTCAACCGGTCGTCGCACAGCGCCGACAGTGACCCTTTCTCCCGTTCCTTCGCTCCAGATAGATTTTCCAATGCAGTTCCATGACCGTCTCTCCCCAGCGGCTCAAGAACTCCAGTGTAGTCGTTGCGGTCGACTCCCCCCGATCTCGTGCGCTCCCGTGGACGCCGCTAGCGGAAATCAGAGCCGCCTGAATTAACGCTGTAAACGTGAAATGATTAAATAATGATTTTGTAATTAATGGATATTTGCACCATTGCGATGATCGACAGAAAGCGCTTGAACCACGTTGGTGCCGGAATTCGCAATTAGAGAGCAAATACTTAAACATGATATTGCTCCATCAAAAAAAGTTTTCTCACTGGCATTTTTTTTTGCTATCTTCGACTCGCTTCAACAAAACTGACACATAGATCTGGCGGTCCGAGACCCCTGATGGCGTCCAGGCGGAGGGCAAATGACGGATAGTCGGCCGCGTTGGTGCCGAAGCGAAATGTATTGGGTTAGTACAACTATCGATTGTCGATAAGCACAAGAAGCATTGCGGGTTCATGAGCGGCCAGGAAATTGCCGCGTGGGCTGCATTTTCTAATTCGTAGTGCGAATGTAATTTCGCACAAGTCGGTTTCTGCCACGCGCGACTTGTGGTCATGGCGTGACGAGGGTTTTCTGCGGCAGGATTGGGGCGTACTGCGCCGAGGGAGCGAAGGTGGTGATGAAAGTGCAAATGGGAGCGCCAGCCGAAGGCGTGCGCTCGGGCGGACCAGGCCGCCCACGCGAATTCGGGCGTAGGCAGCAGAACCCTGTGCGCCGCTACGGCGGAATTGGCGCGGTAATCGTATTGCACATTGTGCTCATCTACGCGTTGGTCAATGGTCTTGCAAACAAGGTCGTGCAGGTGATTCAGCATCCGATTGAAACGAAGATCATCCAGCCCGTAGCACCGCCGCCCCCCCCCCCGCTGCCTACCGTGCAGCTGCCGCCGCCGAAGTTCGCGCCTCCGCCGCCGCCTTTCGTGCCGCCTCCCGAAGTGCCGGTGCAGGCGCCACCGCAGCAGTCGATCGTGCATCAGGCTGCGCCCGTGGTCAGCGCGCCTGTCACCGCACCGCCTGCACCACCCGCGCCGCCTGCACCCGTGCAGAAGCCGGTGAGCCACGAAGTGGGCGTCGTGTGTCCAAACTCGGATGAGATCCGTTCGTCGATCCGCTATCCGAAAGAGGCACAGGACAACGGTGTGACCGGCGACGTGCTCATCGAATTCGTGGTGGATCCGCAAGGTCATGTTACGAATGAGCGAGTGGCGCAGTCGGCCAATGACGACAGTCTGGATGCCGCTGCATTCAACGCAGTCAAGAAGTTCAACTGCATTTCGCAAGGCCAGCCGGTACGCGTGCAGGTTCCGTTCTCGTTCAGTCTCAACTGACGCTCGGGCTGCATGTATCGGGTGGCGACTCATTACCCGGATTTTTAGATGTTCAACGGATGAATTGGAGCAGGCATGAAAAAGCGTTCCTACGCCGCACTCGCGGCAAGCATGTTGATCGCGGTAGCCACGGTCGATACCTTTGTCGCGCCGCAGCTTGCCAACGCGCAGGCTAGCGTCCCTGCGGCAGTCGCGTCGGCGCCCGCCACCGCAGCCGTCGCCGCACCGTCACCCGCCGCGAGCGCGGACCAGCCGGCGCCGCCCCCCGCACCGGCCACCTCGGAGACGGTCACGAACCCATACGGTCTCGGCGCGCTCTGGAAGAACGGCGACTTCGTCGCGCGCTTCGTCCTGTTGCTGCTCGTGGTGATGTCGATGGGCAGCTGGTACATCATGATCACCAAGTTCTTCGAGCAGTTCCGCGCAAACCGTCGTGCGAAGAGCGCTGACGAGCAGCTCTGGAGCGCGCCGTCGCTAGCAGAAGGCGCAAAGCAGCTCGAGGAGTCGTCGCCGTTCCGGTTCATCGCGGAAACCGCGATCGAGGCCGGCGAGCATCACGACGAAGCGCTGCTCGAGGCCGTCGATCGAAACACGTGGATCGACGTTTCGGTCGAGCGCGCCATCACCAGCGTGTCGAATCGCCTGCAGGACGGCCTGGCATTCCTCGGCACAGTGGGCTCGACCGCGCCGTTCGTCGGCCTGTTCGGTACGGTGTGGGGCATCTATCACGCGCTGACGGCCATCGGTATTGCAGGTCAAGCTTCGATCGACAAGGTCGCGGGTCCGGTCGGTGAGGCGCTCATCATGACCGCCATCGGTCTGGGCGTGGCCGTGCCGGCGGTGCTCGGCTACAACTTCCTCGTGCGACGCAACAAGGCTGTGATGGAGCGTGTCCGCGGCTTCGGCGCGCAACTGCATACGGTTTTGCTGGCTGGCGGCAAGCGCGTCGCGCGCTCCGCGCCGCGCGCCGCCGTCATGGCCGACTGAGCGAGGAGTACGCCATGGCCATGAGCGTTGGAGGCGAGGGCGATGACGACGAGGTCATCTCGTCCATTAACACGACGCCGCTCGTCGATGTGATGCTGGTATTGCTGATCATCTTTCTGATCACGATTCCCGTGGTGACGCATACAGTGCAGCTCCAGCTACCGAAGCAGACGGTGACGCCGCTGCAGACGCAGCCGAAGAGCGTCGAGATCGCGGTCAATCGCGATGGCGACTTCTTCTGGTACGAGCAGCACGTCGATGCGCCGACGCTGCTGGCACGGCTGAAGACAGTGTCCGTGCAGACGCCGCAGCCGGAAGTGCATATCCGCGGCGACCAGGCGACGCGCTATGAGGCCATCGGGCGCGTGATCACGTCGTGCGAGCGGGCGGGAATCGCCAAGGTGTCATTCATTACGGAGCCGCCGGCGCGCGGCGGTTAAGGGGCGGTTATGGGCATGAACGTATCGTCGGGCGGTGGAGCAAGCGAACCCGAAGTGATGGTGGACATCAACACGACGCCGCTGATCGACGTGATGCTGGTGTTGCTGATCATGCTGATCATCACCATTCCGATCCAGATGCACGCGGTGAAGATGAACTTGCCGGTGGGCAATCCGCCGCCGCCGGCCGTGCAGCCGGAGGTGGTGCAAATCGACATCGACTTCGACGGCGCCATGACCTGGAACGGCACACCGGTGCCCGATCAGGAGACGCTGGAGCGCAGGTTCGCGCAGGTCGCGGCCGAACCGGAGCAGGCAGAAATTCATTTGCGTCCGAACCGGCTCGCGCCATACAAGGACGTGGCCGAAGTGATGGCCGCGGCCCAGCGCGAAGGCGCAACGAAGATCGGCTTGATCGGCAACGAACAGTACATGCAGTGAGGCATTCGAAAGCGATGAGCATTTCTTATCGATTCAAGAGGACGGCGCTTGCGCTCGCGGTGAGCGCATTGTCGACGCTGGCCATGGTGCCGACAGCGGCGCGGGCGGCGGACACGCTACGTCCCGACGTGGCGAAGCCGCTGAACGATGCGCAGAACCTGTACCGCGCGCACCACTACGAGGACGCGCTCAACAAGATTGCGCAGGCCGCGGCCGTACCGAACAAGACGCCGTACGAAACGTACATGGTCGAGGAGATGCGCGGCGCCGCCGCCATGGCGGCGGGCCAGAACGGCGTTGCCGCGCAGGCGTATGAATCGCTGCTCGCGAGCGGGCAGCTCAAGGGCGAGGACGCCCAGCGCACGACGGCGGCGCTTGCGGGCATCTACTTCCAGCAGAAGAACTATGCCCAGGCGATCAAGGTCGCGCAGCGCTACCAGAAGGCTGGCGGCGGCGATCCCCAGATGGCCACGCTGCTGGTCGAGTCGTACTACCTCTCCGGCGACTACGCCAGCGCGACGCGTCTGCTGAGCGCGAGCGTCGAAGCTCAGGTGCGCGGCGGTCATACGCCGGAGGAGGCGCAACTGCAGCTGCTCGGTACCTGCGCTCAGCATGCGAACGACCAGGAAGCTTATCGCAGTGCGCTCGAAAAGCTCGTGGCTTATCACCCAAAGCAGTCATATTGGGACGACCTGCTGCACGCGATTCGCAGCAAGCCCGGCTATCTCGGCGCACTGGATCTGGACACGTATCGCCTGCGCCGCGCGACGGCCTCGCTTTCCAGCGCCGATGACTACATGGAGATGACGCAACTGGCGATCGTTGCCGGGTCTACGGCCGAAGGCAAGCAGATCATCGATCAGGGCTTTGCGTCTGGCGTGCTGGGTCACGATGCTGGAGCCGATCGCGAACGTCGCCTGCAGGCACTAGCGGCAAAGCGCGCCAATGCTGCGCCCGACCCGGCCAATCCCGTCGCACCGTTCGATGCGGCATTCAATCAGGTGTATGCGGGGCAGGCGAAGCAGGGTCTCGCGACCATGGAATCGCTCATTGTGAAGGGCGGCCTTGATCACCAGGATCTAGCGCGACTGCGCCTCGGCGAGGCTTATTTTGCCTCGGGGCAGAAAGCGCGAGCCATCCAGGCTTTCAATGCAGTACGGGGCAACGATGGCAGCGCCGATCTGGCGCAGCTCTGGGTGCTGGTGGCATCGAAGCCGTGAGTGGTTGAGCGAACCGCAACAACGCATCAAAGTTCGGTAGTTAATTAGGTATACGTAAGAAAAAAGGGGTGGCGTGGCCCGGTTTGGCTCGGCAGGGGTGGATGTGACAGAAGTGAAGCAGCACGAGGTTTTGGGGGCAAGTGGTCGGCTGTAAATGGAAGAGCCCTGGGGAGGGCGAATCCAGGTAAAAAGTGGCGCGATGCGACAGCGTCGTCAAATCTAATGCGGGGGTTCACGAGACCTTGCTTCGCATAACGAAGTAGACGTGACCGACGAGAGAGAAGGGGGAAACTGTGAAACAAAGAGCATTGGCTGTTGCCATTCGAAGAATAATCTGGGCGGAATTGGCGTTTTCAGCGGCGTTTGCGGTACCGGCGTTCGCGCAGAGCCAGCCCGTGACCAACGGCGGCGCGGCGATCGCGGCGGATAATGCAACCGCGCCAGCGTCCGCGCAGCAGTCGGGCGCGAGCGCGCAGACGGGTGCCGACAGCACGGGCGGCGCAGCCGCCACGACTGGTGACAAAGCCACCGTCAAGCAGCTGAAGAAGTTCGAAGTGACCGGTTCGCTGATCCGGCAATCGGACAAGACGGGCTTCCAGCAGGTGCAAACGATCACCACGAAGGACATTCAGAATAGCGGCGCGACGACCGTGGCCGACTATCTGCGCTCGGTTTCGGCCAACTCTGCCAATAGCTGGAGCGAAGGCCAGGCGGGCAACTTCGCGGCCGGCGCGGCGGGTATCGCGCTGCGCGGCTTGAGCGAGAAGTACACCCTCGTGCTCGTCGACGGCCAGCGCGTTGCGCCGTTCGCCTTCTATTCGAACAGCACCGACAATTTCTTCGACCTCAATACCATCCCGCTCAACGCCATCGATCGCATCGAGATCGTGAAAACCGGCGCTGTGTCGCAGTACGGCTCGGACGCCATTGCGGGCGTGGTCAACATCATCACGAAGCACGATTTCCGCGGCCTTCAACTCGACGGCAGCTACGGCAGTTCGGTGAGCGACGGTGGCGGCAACGGCACGACGAAGTTCGGCGTTCTGGCGGGCTTCGGCGACCTCAATGCGGACCGCTTCAACGTAACCGCATCGGCGAGCGTCTATCACTCGGCGGGCTCGACGCTGGCCGACCGCGATTCCACGTCGGCGCAGGACTTCACGAACAAGCCGGGCGGCCTCTCGCTGCTCGCGCCGTCCTATTGGCAAACGGGGCCCAACACCGCACAGGCGTTGAGCGGGTGCCCATACGGCGGCTCCGTCCATCCTGCCGGCAGCAATTTCCTGGGCGCGGCTGCTGGGCTGGGCGGCACGGTGTGCGCGTTCAACACCGCCAACGGCATGTCGATCGCGCCGGAGACGACGCGCGCGAGCGCAAAGGTCCACGCCGACTTCAAGGTCGACGACACGACCACCGCCTTTGCCGATCTGTGGGAAAGCTACACCCAGACGACCACGAACGACGGTCTCTGGAACAACATCGTCGGCAGCCCGCAAACGCCGACGCTCACCTATACTCCGGGCGTCGGTCTGACGCCGTTCAACAACGTCGTTCCCGCAAGCAACCCGTACAACCCGTATGGCGTGGACACGCCGCTCACCTATTCGTTTCCGCGTACCGTGGCAGAAGAGACGTACGCGAACTTCTGGCGTGCGTCCACGGGCATTCGCGGTTCGTTCTCGGTGCCGAAGTATGGGGACTGGGACTGGTCGACTGCTTATAGCCACTCGCAGAGCAACGTTTCGAACACCTACACGAATCAGCTCAACGCTGCGACGCTCAATAACATCTACCAGAACGGCACATTCAACTTTGCCAATCCGTCGTCGACGCCGAACGGCCTGAACGGCCTGTACATGGATGCGAACAACCAGGGCATATCGAAGCTCGATACGGTTGACGCAACGCTCGCCACGCCGAATCTGTACCATCTGCCAACGGGCGATATCGGTGTCGGCTTCGGCGCCCAGTTCCTGCACCAGAGCGAAGTCATCAACCCGGGCGCGGAGTTTTCCCAGGGCCTCGTGGCGAACCCGATGCTGCAGACCGTCAACGGCCAGCGCAATGTCGCGGCGGTGTACTACCAGGTCGACGTGCCCATCGTCCACAACCTGACGTTCAGTCAGTCGGGCCGCTACGACCACTACAGCGACTTCGGGGGCGCGTTCTCGCCGCGCTTCGCCCTGCGCTATCAGCCCGTCAAGGAGCTGACGATGTACGGCTCCTATAACCGCGGCTTCCGCGCGCCGACATTCGTCGAAAACAGCACTTCGCAGACGCTCGGTATCCAGCAGTCGGCCACCGGCACGGTCACCACGATCACCGAGGGCAATCCGAACCTGCAGCCTGAACGCACGCGCAACATCAACCTCGGCTTCCAGACTTCGCCCACGCGCACGACCGATTTCGGCTTCGACTGGTACAAGATCCGTGTCGATCACGTCATCGGCGAGGCGGCTTCGCCGTCGCAGGTCGTGACGAATGCGCAAGGCCAGGTGGTTTATGAAGTGTTCCCGTACGAGAACCTCGGCTACCTCGACACAAACGGCTTCGAAGGCACCTTCCGCCAGGCGTTGCCGACGAAGGCGGGCACGTTCACGCTGACGGCCGACTGGGCGTACGTGAAGGACTTCACGCTCGGGCAGTCCACGGGTCCCATCAACGGTGCGGGCAACAACTTCACGATCACGCAGCCGTTCGGCGGCAGCTTCCCGCGCTGGAAGGGCAATACGACGCTCGACTGGGCCTATCACGGCTGGAATGCGGCGCTCACGTGGATGTACACGGGACCGTACGCACAGACGCTTTCGGTGGCTGCGCCCACGCCGGTTGCCGACAAGGTAGGTTCGTATAGCCAGTTCAACCTGATGGTCACCTACACGGGCATCAAGCACTGGACGATCTACGGCGGCATCAACAACATCTTCAACCGCACGCCTCCGTTCGATCCGATCTTTGCCAGCAGCGCGCTCGACCAGACGGGCTACGACACGTCGCTGTACAACTATATCGGCCGTTTCGCGCAGATCGGAGCGACGTACAAGTTCTGAGCGATCGGTGCAACGTAGTGAGTAGTCGATGAGGCAGGCGGCCAAGGCCGCCGGCCTCGAATGTTTCCTGTAGTGGCGAGCGACGGCGGCAAACCCCTGCCACGTCGGACAGACGAACCGTGCATCGGCCAGACGCCGGTGTGCGTCCTCATGCAGACAGACGATGAGATTGAAGAAGTTGAGCTTGTCACGATTGTCGCCGCATTGGTCAGGTGCGGTTTGCGCACTGGTCATGGCAGTGGGAGTGGGTGCGCTTGCCGGGGTGCCGGCACGAGCGGCTACGGCGCTCGCGCAGTACGATCAGCCGAAGTATCCCGCCGGCTTCACCCATTTTGACTACGCGGATCCCGATGCGCCGTCGAACGGCGTCCTGAGTTTCGAAAACTACAATGAGTACCAAAGTTACGATTCGCTGAATCCTTTCCTCGTGCGAGGCGCACCCGCGCCGGACATCCAGAATCTGATGTTCGACACGCTGATGCAGCGCAGCTGGGACGAACTGGCGTCCGAATATCCGCTGATCGCCGATCGCGTTGACGTCGCGGCCGACCAGGCTTCGGCGACGTTCCATATCAACCCGGCTGCGCGCTTCTCGAACGGCGATCCAATAACGGCCACCGATGTCAAATACTCGTTCGATACGCTCACGAGCCCTCAGGCTTCGCCGCTCTTCAATGCGCAGTTTTCGGTGATCAAGAAGGCGGTCGTGGTGAGCGCCTCGACAATCCGTTTCGAGTTCCGTCGAGCGGAGCGTGACGCGCCGCTCATTGCAGGCGACTTGCCTATCTTCTCGCCCAAGTGGGGGATGAAACCGGACGGCACGCGCGTTCCGTTCGACCAGTTGTCGAACGAACCGCCCATTGCGAGCGGCGCGTATCTGATCGCCGAACGCAAGAACGACAAGCAGATTGCGTATCGCCGCAATCCCGCGTATTGGGCGGTCAATCTGCCCACGCGCCGCGGCATGCACCACTTCGAGCGCATCACGTTCAAACTCTACCTCGACCTGTACACGCAACTCGAGGCGTTCAAGGCCGGCGATGCCGATGTGCACGTGGAAGACAGCGCGACCCAATGGGCGCGCAAGTACGTGGGCAAGAACTTCCGTAACGGCACGCTCAAGCAGACCAATTTCCCGGACGGTCCCGCACAGATGCAGGGCATGCTATTCAATCTGCGCAAGCCGATGTTCCAGGACGTACGCGTGCGCCATGCGCTTTCTCTCGCGTTCGACTACGACTGGATGAACCGCATGATGTTCTACGGTCAGTACCTGCGCCTGCACAGCTATTTCGAGGCGAGCCCGTTCGGCGCGACCGGCACGCCGGGCGAGAAGGAGTTGAAGCTGCTCGAACCGTGGCGCGCGAGCCTGCCGCCGGAAGTGTTCGGGCCGATGATCAAGCAGCCAACGACGCTGCCGCCCGATTCGCTGCGCGGCAATCTGCGTGAGGCGCGCGATCTCCTTGCGCAGGCGGGTTGGCATTATCGTGACGGCGCGCTGCGCAATGCCGCGGGCGAGCCCATGAACATCGAAATCCTGGACGACCAGCCGGGCATGGACCGCGTGATCCTCCCCTACACGCAGGCCCTCGCGACGCTCGGCATCAGTGCGCATCTGCGCGAAATCGACAGTGCGCTGTACCAGAAGCGCCTGGACAATTTCGACTACGACATGACCACCTGGCTCTACAGCCCGGTGACGATTCCCGGCGCGGAGCTTGAACGCCGCTTTGGCAGCGCGGCTGCCTCGCAGGTGGGCTCGGAGAACTATCCGGGCGTGCGCTCGCCGGCCGTCGACGCGCTCGTGAAGGCGGTGCAAGCCGCGAACACGCTCGACGATCTCGAAGCGGCAACGCGTGCCCTCGATCGTGTGTTGCTGAACGAGTACTACCTCGTGACGGAGTACTACCCACCTAACGCGCGCATCGCATACAAGACGTCGCTCGGTTATCCGTCAGTCGTGCCCGTATCGTTCGGGTCCCAGGACTGGATCATCGACTACTGGTATCGCAAGCCGCAAAACGCGCAGGTCGCCCGGACCGCGCAAGCGACCGCCCACTGAGGACCACCATGTTCGCCTACATTTTTCGACGTCTATTGCTGATGGTGCCGACGCTGATCGGCGTCGTCACGCTCACGTTCGTCGTCACGCAGTTCGTGCCCGGCGGCCCGGTCGAGCAGATCATGGCGCAACTGCGCCATGGCAATGCGACGCGCGGCGGCGAGACCGGCGCTGGAGGAGGCGGCTATCACGGCAGCCAGGGCGTGGATCCGCAACAGATCGAGCAGATCAAGAAGGAGTTCGGCTTCGACAAGCCTCCGCTCACGCGCTATTTCCTCATGCTCAAGGACTACGCCACGTTGGATCTTGGCCAGTCGTACTACCAGCACGACAGCGTCTGGAACGTGATCCGCTCGAAGTTGCCCGTTTCGATCACGCTTGGCCTGTGGACAGTACTGCTAACTTACGTGATATCCGTGCCGCTCGGCATCGCAAAGGCGGTGCGCAACGGGTCGCGATTCGACACTGTGACGAGCGTACTCGTGCTCACCGGCTATGCCGTGCCCGGCTTCGTGCTCGGCGTGCTGCTGCTGATGCTGTTCGGTGGCGGCTCGTTCTGGCAGGTGTTCCCCATGCGGGGTCTCACGTCCGATGACTTCGCTGACCTGAGCCTCGCGGGCAAGGTGCTCGACTACCTGTGGCACATCGTCCTGCCGGTAACGGCCTCCGTGGTCGGCAACTTCGCGATCGTCACGATTCTCACGAAGAACACCTTCCTCGAAGAGATTGGCCGCCAGTATGTGCTGACCGCGCGGGCAAAGGGCGCGCCCGAGCGCGATGTGCTGTGGAAGCACGTATTGCGCAACGCGGCCATTCCGCTCGTCACGGGCTTGCCCGCCGCGTTCATTGGCGCTTTTCTCAACGGCAATCTGCTGATCGAAACGCTGTTCTCACTGGACGGCATGGGCCAGCTCTCTTACGACTCGGTTATCCGCCGCGATTACCCCGTCGTGCTTGGCTCGCTGTTTCTTTTCACGCTGATTGGCCTCGTAACCAAACTCATTGCTGACGTCTGCTATGTCCTCGTCGACCCCCGCATCCAGTTCCAACGCCTGGACGGCTGAAACCGCCGCCGTTGCGCACGCGCCGTCGGTCTCGCCCTGGCGCCGCACGTGGCAGCGCTTTCGCGCGCAGCCGCTCGGCTATTGGAGCCTTGTCATCTTCGTCACGCTGTTTGCGATCAGCATGCTCGGCGAGGTGCTCGCAAATGACCGGCCGCTCGTCGTGCGTTACGACGGTCAGTACTATTTCCCGATCGTGAAGGATTATCCGGAGACGATCTTCGGTGGCGACTTTCCGGCGAGGACCAACTACCTCGACCCGTATATCCGGCAGCGCCTCGAATCGAACGGCAATTTCGCGATCTATCCGCCCAATCATTTTCATTACGATACGATCGACTACTTCGCGGCGCGACCGTATCCGTCCGCGCCCTCGGCCACGAACTGGCTCGGCACCGATCAGTTCGGTCGCGACGTGCTTTCGCGGTTGCTCTACGGCTTCCGGCTTTCCGTGCTGATGGCCCTGGCGCTAACGGTATCCGGCGTCGCATTGGGCGTGTTGACGGGTGCGGTGCAGGGCTTCTATGGAGGACGCACCGATCTCATCGGGCAGCGGCTCATCGAAATCTGGAGTTCGATGCCGGACCTCTACCTGCTCATCATCTTCGCCTCGATCTTCGAGCCTACGCTTTGGCTGCTGTTTATCCTGCTCTCCATGTTTGGATGGCTGGTGCTTTCCGATTACGTGCGCGCTGAATTCCTGCGCAACCGCTCGCTCGACTACGTGAAGGCGGCGCGCACGATGGGTCTCTCGAACTGGCAGATCATGTGGCGCCACGTGCTGCCCAACAGCCTGACGCCGGTCATCACGTTCCTGCCTTTTCGCATGAGTGCGGCCATTCTCTCGCTCACCAGTCTGGACTTCCTCGGGCTCGGTGTGCCGCCGCCCACGCCAAGCCTTGGCGAGCTACTCCAGGAGGGCAAGAACAATCTCGAGGCATGGTGGATCTCGCTCTCGGCTTTTGCGGCGCTCGTCATTACGCTGCTGCTGCTCACGTTCATGGGCGATGCACTGCGTAACGCACTCGATACGCGCAGGCGTGGCTCGGCGTTCGGCGGAGGTAAATAATGAATCGTCCTTTGCTGGAAATCGAGCGCTTCAGCGTGCGCTTCGGCGAGAAACAGGCGGTGCGCGAACTGAGTCTCTCGATTGAGCGCGGCGAACGCGTGGCGCTCGTCGGCGAATCGGGCTCGGGCAAGAGCGTGACCGCGCTGTCGATCCTCGGCCTCGTCGAGCATGCAAGATTCACTGGGCGCATGCAGTTCGACGGCGAGGATCTGCTGCAGAAAACCGAGCAGGAGATGCGCGGCATTCGCGGAGCCGATATCGCCATGATCTTTCAGGAGCCGATGACCGCCCTGAATCCGCTGTACACGATCGGCAAGCAAATTGCCGAAAGCCTGCGTCTGCACGAGGGGCTCAGCGCCGGCGCGGCGCGTGAGCGCGGTGTCGAGTTGCTGCGGCGGACCGGCATTCCCGAACCGGAGCGCCGCATCGACAGCTTTCCGCATCAGCTGTCCGGCGGACAGCGCCAGCGTGCGATGATCGCGATGGCGCTCGCGTGCCGCCCGCGCCTCTTGCTCGCCGACGAGCCCACCACGGCGCTGGACGTGACCGTCCGCCAGCAGATCGTCGATCTGCTGATCGACCTGCAGGAGCAGGAGGCCGCAGCCCGTGGCATGGCCATATTGCTCATCACGCATGACCTGAATCTCGTGCGGCGCTTTGCGCAGCGCGTGGCGGTAATGGAAAAGGGCGTCCTCGTCGAAACGAACACGACCGCGGCGCTTTTCTCGAACCCGCAGCATCCCTACACGCAGCGCCTGCTCGATAGCGAGCCGCGTCGCGAGGTGGCGCCGGTCGCGGTGGATGCGCCGCCCATCCTCGACGTGAAAGGCCTCGCCGTGGATTACCGCACGGCGGTCAAAGGCTGGCGCTCGGTGTTCGGCAGTTCGACTTTCCGTGCCTTGCACGAAGCGAACCTGACGCTGCGGCGCGGCGAAACGCTCGGTATCGTCGGCGAGTCTGGCTCGGGCAAATCGACGCTCGCGGCCACCGTGCTCGGTCTGAAAAGCGCGGCAGCGGGCGAGATCCGCATCGACGGGGTCGCGCTCTCGGCGCAACGCAAGGCGAGGGCCCGCCGCGCACTGTACTCGCGCATGCAGGTGGTGTTTCAGGATCCATTCGGGTCGCTTTCTCCGCGCATGACGATCGAGCAGATAGTCGGAGAGGGGCTGGCCGTGCACAGACCGGAGGTTGACGGACCGGCGCGACGTATGCGTATCGCATCGCTGCTCGAGGAAGTGGGCCTGCCCGCCGATTCGATGCAGCGGTACCCCCACGAATTTTCTGGCGGACAGCGCCAGCGCATCGCCATTGCCCGTGCACTGGCGGTGGAACCGGAACTGATCGTTCTCGATGAGCCAACCAGCGCGCTCGACGTCTCGATTCAAAAACAGGTGCTCGCGCTGCTGACGAACTTGCAGAAGAAGTACAAGCTGAGTTATTTGTTCATCACGCATGATCTGGCCGTCATGCGCGCGATGGCGCATCGTGTGATCGTGATGAAAGCGGGCCGCATCGTCGAGCAGGGTGACACGCTCGACGTGCTGCACGCGCCGTCTCATCCTTACACGCAATCGCTGCTGGCGTCGTCGATGCTGGACGAGCCGGCGGTGCTACAGGAGAAGTTTGCATGATCGAAGAGCGTTGGCTGCAGGGCGCGCGCACGCTGAAGAGCAGCGCCGATTTCTGGTCGCTGCGCATGACGGGCGAAGTTGTCGAGGACCACGTGGTGCGCAACGACGTCGCGCAGCCGCTGCGTGCGGTGCGCGAGCGGGGCGCAATGCTGACGGCCTGGACCGGCGCCGGTGCCGGCTATGCGGCGACGGCCGACCTCAGTGCAGAGGGGCTCCAGCGTGCGCTCGACATCGCCACGGCGCGGGCGTTCGCATGTGCGCAAGTCTCGTTGATCGATTACCGCCGCATTGCCCGGCCCGTTGCGAGCGGCAGCTATGCTTCGCCGAACATCGACACGCCGCTCCCCACCCGCCGTGAGTGGCTCAGCCAACTCGCGCACGAATGCGCGTCGGCGAACCTCGACTCGCGCATCGTCGAGCGCGTGGCGAGCATGCACGTCGCGCACACGGATCAACTCTATCTCACGAGCGACGGTGTGAGCATCGAGCAGCGCTTTCGCTACCTCATGCCAGGGCTGAGCGTGGCCGCGCATGCGAACGGCGACACGCAGGTGCGAACACTTGCCGGCGACCACGGCGCGCTCGGGCAGGGAGGTCTGGAGATACTCGCACGGCACGGCTTCAATGGCGCTGGCGCCCGTGTGGCGAACGAGGCGCTGCAACTGCTCGCGGCGCCGAATTGCCCGTCGGGCACGCGCGACCTGCTGCTGATGCCGGACCAGATGATGTTGCAGATTCACGAATCGATCGGTCATCCACTCGAACTGGACCGGATTCTCGGCGACGAGCGCAACTTCGCTGGCTGGAGCTTCGTGAAGCCGGAGATGTTCGGCAGCTATCAGTACGGCTCCCCGTTGCTGAATGTGACGTTCGATCCGGAGCTGCGCGAAGAAGCCGCTACCTACGCGTTCGACGACGAAGGCAGTTCGGCGAGCAAGCAATACCTGATCCGCAACGGGGTGCTGGAGCGGCCGCTCGGTGGGGCACTCTCGCAGCAGCGCGCCGGGCTGCCGGGGGTCGCGAACTCGCGCGCGGCCAACTGGAATCGCCCGCCTATCGACCGCATGGCGAACCTGAACATCGAGCCCGGTACCGAAACACTCGCCGCGATGATCGCAAGCATCGACAACGGCATTCTGATGACTTCGAATACGTCCTGGTCGATTGACGACCATCGCAACAAGTTCCAGTTCGGTTGCGAATATGGCCGGCTCATCGAGAACGGCAAGCTCACGCAGGTCGTCAAGCGGCCTAATTATCGCGGCATTTCGGCGAGCTTCTGGCGCAGTCTCGTCGCCGTAGGCGACGCGAGCACCCGAGAGGTCTACGGCACGCCTTATTGCGGCAAGGGAGAGCCCGCGCAGGTCATTCGTGTGGGGCACGCGTCACCGGCGTGCGTCTTCAGCAACGTAGACGTTTTTGGAGGCGCCTGATGAGCGACGTACTCTTTGCAAGCGAGCGTGTGGCGGTAGATTGGCACTCGCATTTCATGATGCTCGCCGATGCGATCGACGGGTTGTTGCTGGCTGGTGAAACGGCGCTCACTTCCTTTGCCGGAGAGCAATCGGATTTCATTCGTTTCAACGGCGGCAAAGTCCGGCAAATGGGACTCGTCTCCCAAGGCAAGCTCACGCTTCGGATGATCGATGGCGCGCGCCAGGCGTATTCCACGCTCGACATCTGCGGCAACGCTGATCAGGATCTGCGCGATGTGGGCGCGACGTTGCAAACGCTTCGCTCGGACCTGCGTGATGCCCCTGATGATCCCCATCTGCTCTACGACACGACAGCGTGGCAGCGTTCGACGCGGCGCACGGGACGGCTGCGGGATCCGCATGCCCTCATCCATGTGGTGGCCGAATGCGCGCGCGGGCTCGACTTCGTTGGCTTCTACGCGGGCGGCATGCTCGCGCGCGGCTTCGCCTCCAGTTGCGGCAGCCGTGGCTGGCACGAAGTCGAAAACTTCTGCTTCAGCTGGTCGCTCTATCATCCGGGCGGCCGCGCCATCAAGACGACCTATGCGGGCGAGAACTGGGACGACGCGAAGTTTGCCAGCAAGGTGCAGGAGGCGGCGGCACGCCTGCCCGTGCTGGCGCTCGCGCCGCGAGCGCTCGGGCCGGGCCGGTACCGTGCATGGCTCGCGCCAGCGGCGCTCGAAGAACTGCTGGGCGTTGCTGCGTGGGGCGGCTTTTCAGCGCGCGCGCAGGCGACGTCGCAGAGCCCGCTTTACCGGCTGCATGGCGGCGAGCTTTCGCTCGACGCGCGCATCTCGATCACTGAAGAGCTCGGACTTGGTATTACACCTGCCTTCAACGACGACGGCTATTTGCGCGAAAGCGTGCCGCTCGTGCGTGAGGGGAGGAGCGTCGCGCAATTGACAAACGCCCGGACGGCGCGCGAGTACGGCCTGCTCCCTAACGGTGCACTGGCGAGCGAGGCGCCGTCGTCGCTTTCGATGCCGGGCGGCGACCTCGCGGACGCGGATGTGCTCGCGGCGCTGGGCACGGGTCTGTACGTCGGCAACCTCTGGTACGTGAACTTCTCGGATCGCATGGGCTGCCGCCTGACCGGCATGACGCGTTTTGCGACGTTCTGGGTGGAGGAGGGGCGTGTCGTTGCGCCGGTAGACGCGATGCGCTTCGACGACAGTCTGTACGGCCTGCTGGGCGAGCGCCTCGAGCGTCTCGGTGCGCAGCCCGAACTGCGCCTGTCCGAAGACACGTGGGGTCAACGCGCGACAGGCGGCATGCAGCTTCCCGGGGTGCTGGTGAAGTCGTTTGAACTGACGCTGTAGCCTGCCTGACCGTCCCTGACGTCTCAAACAAGAAGGAAACAACAATGCAGTCGCGCTTACCCGAGGGGCTCGTCGTGCGCGCATTGCGCCCCGGCGATGCCGAAGCGTTGCATGCGCTGGGGCACAGCCCGTCAATAGTGCGGGGCAATGCAGAGCCACCGTATAGTTCGGTCGCACAGACCCGTGAGTGGATCGCGAACGTGGTATCGCCGGCCGTCATCATCGGCGCGTTGGTGGGCGAGACTATCGTGGGCGAAGCTGAACTGCATCCGCAGAAGTTGCGCCGCGCGCACGTCGGCGAGATCGGCATAAACGTACACGACGATTGGCAGCGTCGGGGCGTCGGAACGTTCCTCATGGAGCAAATCCTCGACTTCGCCGACAACTGGCTGGGCCTACGGCGGCTCCAACTTCACGTCTACACCGACAATGCTGCCGCGATCGCGCTCTACCGAAAGTGCGGTTTCGAAGTCGAGGCGCGTTTGCGCGGCGCAGTATTGCGCGAAGGAATACTCGCCGACTTCTTCTTGATGGCGCGCCTGCACGATCCGCTGCCCCTCACCCCGGAGTGATCCCCATGCACGTCCCGACACCATCGCCCGCGTTCGCGTCACCCGGTACTATCCGCGTGCGCACCTGCGAGCCCGCCGATTTCGAGGCGATCGCCGACTTGATGAATCAGCCAGGTGTGCGCCACGGCACGCTATTGAGCGGGTGGCGCACCCCCGAATCCTTGCGTGCGTGGTATGAGAGCCGGGCGCCCGGCTGCATCACGATTTGCGCCGATATCGACGGACGCGTGGTGGGACAATCGCAGCTCGATGTCGCGAAGGCGCGCCGCGCACACTGCGCTTGCGTGGGCTTCGGCGTGCACGACGCCTGGCAGCGTCGTGGCGTGGGCAGCGCGCTGATGGCGGCGATCGTCGCCTGTGCCGACCATTCGCTGGGCCTGCGCAGGCTCGAACTCGAAGTGTTCGCCGACAATGAAGCCGCGATCGCGCTCTATCGCAAGTTCGGCTTCGTCGTAGAGGGCCGCTCGCGCGGTGCCGCAATGCGCGCCGGCGTACTTGCCGATACGCTTCATATGGCGCGCTACGCGGAAGCACCACCGTTCGCTTCCCCCTTGTTCCCCTAACCGTACCGGCGAGCGCGTGCCCTTCTTTTTTATCGACAGGCCGGTCTTCGCATGGGTCATCGCGCTCGCGATAATGGTCGCGGGCGTGCTCGCGATTCCCATGTTGCCGGTCGCACAGTATCCGCAGCTCTCGCCGCCGCGCATCGTCATCAGCGCGGAATATCCGGGTGCGTCGGCGGAGGAGGTGGGCAACAACGTCGCGAGCGTGATCGAGGAGAGCCTCGATGGCGCCGAAGGCCTGCAGTATTACGAAACGACGAGCGATGCGCTGGGGGACCTGGAAATCGACGTGACCTTCACGTCGGATACCAATCCCGACATCGCGCTCGTGGACGTGCAGAACCGTCTGAAGCAGGTCGAGGCGCGGTTGCCGCAGCAAGTGGTGCAGCAGGGCATCGATGTGGAGAAGGCGTCGAATACGTTCCTGATGCTCGTCGCGCTCACGTCCACCGACGGCACGCGCGATTCCGCACAACTCAGTGACTACCTGAACCGCTTCATCCTTCGCGACCTCAAGCGTGCACCGGGCGTTGGCGCGGCGGAGCTCTGGGACGCCGACGAGGCCATGCGCGTCTGGCTCGATCCGGTGAAGCTGCGCGAATACGGCCTCACGGCGGCCGAGGTCAACGCGGCCATTGCCGCGCAGAACTCGCCGGTGACAGCGGGCACGCTCGGGAACGCGCCGTTCGTGAACGGGCAGCAAATCACCGAGTCGGTGAGCGTGAAGGGGCAACTCGAAACGCCCGACGAGTTCGGACAAATCGTGCTGAAGGCTAAGCCGGATGGCTCGCTCGTGCGCTTGCGCGACATCGCGCGCGTGGAACTGGGCCGCGCCGACTACTCGTTCTACTCGCGCCTGAACGGCAGATCGGCGGCGACCGTGGGCATCCATCTCGGCCCACGCGGCAACGCGCTGGAAACTTCGAACAGGATCCGTGCGCGTCTCGCGGAGCTGTCCAGACGTCTTCCTCCGGGCGTAGCGATCGAAATTCCATTCGATACCGCATACTTCGTGCGCGTGGCGATTCACGAAGTGGTGATCACGCTCATCGAAGCCGTGGTGCTCGTATTCGCGGTGATGTGGCTATTCCTGCGCGACCTGCGCTCCACGCTCGTGCCCACGGTGGTGATCCCCGTCACGCTCATGGGCGCATTCGTGGCACTGTATTGGGCCGGGATGTCGATCAACGTGTTCACCATGTTCGGCCTCGTGCTCGCTATCGGCATACTCGTGGACGATGCGATCGTTGTCGTGGAGAGCGTGCAACGCATGATGCACGAGCGCGGGCTTGCACCGCGCGAAGCCACGCGCGCCGCGATGAAGCGCATTGGCGGTGCGATCGTCGGTGTGACGGCGGTGCTCACCGCCGTATTCGTGCCGATGCTGTTCTTTAACGGCAATGTAGGCGGCATCTATCGGCAGTTCGCAGTGACGATGATCGCGTCGATGCTGTGTTCGTCGTTCATGGCGCTCACGCTAACGCCGGCCCTTTGTGCGAGTCTGCTAAGGGTGCCGAAGCGAACGCCGAAGCCCAAGCGCGGTTTGACGGCGCAAGCGGCGCGGGCCTCGCGCGGCTACCGGGCGGTCGTGGCTGCGCTACTGCGGCGCGGCCCGCGTGTGCTAGCGATCTACGTGGTGCTGTGCGCGGTTGGGGCGCTGTTGTACTGGAAGCTGCCGCAGGGCTTCCTGCCGAGTGAGGACGAGGGGCAGTTGCAGGTGATGATTCAGTTGCCCGCGGGCGCCACGCAGACCCGCACGCTCGACGTGGTAAAGCGCGTGGAATCGATCCTCGGCAAGCAGCAGGCCGTCGGCAACGTAACGAGCGTGGTGGGCTGGAGCTTCGCAGGCAGCGGGCAGAACGTGGCGATGGCGTTCGTCGAACTCAAGCCGTGGGGTCGGCGCGGCAAGGACGAGATAGACGCACAGGCTGTGCGCGACACGCTAAACGAGCAATTCGGCACCATCCTCGACGGCGACGTGCAGGCTATGCTGCCTTCCGCGGTGCCGGGCATCGGCCACTCCGAGGGCTTTACGTACCGGCTGGAGGATCGCGGGGGCGTCGGCATGGACGGATTGAAGGCCGCGCGTGACCAACTGATCGACGCGGCCGGCAAGAGCCGCATGGTGGCGCAGGTCCACTCGGAGGACCTGCCTGACGGGCCGCGCGTGGAACTCGAAGTCGACCGCGATAAGGCCTACGCATATGGCGTGTCGTTCGACCGCATCGCGGACGTGCTGGGCAGCACGTTCGGCTCCAGTTATGTCGACGACTTTCCAGCAGGGGGGCGCATGCGCCGCGTCATCGTCGCCGCCGACGCACCTACGCGCATGAACGCCAGCCAGCTGCTCGACCTGCCTGTGCAAAATACATTCGGCGGGTCCGTGGCGATGTCGTCGATCGCGGCCACGCACTGGACGCTCGGCCCCGTGATGCTGAGCCGCTACAACGGTTATCCGTCGCTCGACGTGACGGGGCGCGCGGCGCCGGGCCATAGCTCGGGTGAAGCGATGGCCGAAATGGCGCGGCTCGCGCTTGCTCTGCCCGAAGGCGTGTATGGCGAATGGACCGACGCCGCGTTCGAAGAAGTCCAGGCGGCTCGCCAGACTCCGCTCCTCATCGGCCTCTCGCTGCTAGCGGTGTTCATGGTGCTGGCGGCGCTCTACGAGAGTTGGATCACGCCGCTTTCCGTGCTGCTGGTCGTTCCGCTCGGTGCGCTCGGCGCAGTGAGCGCGATGCTCCTGCGCGGGCTGCCCAACGACATTTACTTCAAGGTCGGAATGGTGACCGTAATCGGCCTTGCGGCGAAGAACGCCATCCTGATCGTGCAGGCCGCGAGCGTGCGCCGCACGGGCGGGTTGCCGCTGCGCGCCGCAGTTGTGGGCGCGAGCGTCGAACGGCTGCGGCCTATCGTGATGACTTCTGCGGCGTTCGTGCTCGGCGTGCTGCCGCTCGCGTTCTCGCGGGGCGGCGGCGCGCAAGGCCGGCACGCCATCGGTACGGGAGTCCTGGGCGGCGTGATTGCGGCGACGCTGCTTGGAATCGTGTTCACACCATTGCTCTACTACGCGGTGGTATCGCGGGTGGCGGCGAAACCTGTGCATCGGGTACCGCGGCGCCGAAGCGAGCACACAGCGCAGGCTAAAGAGGCCGAAACGGAGGCGCCCTGACCCCCCATGCCCCTATGGCTGATTGGCCGCCGCGCAGCAGGCGGATGGTCCAATGCGCGGGTGGGCGGAAATCAGAACAGACGCGGCGTGCCCACCCAGAGCAGTACGGTTTCCTGATCAGACGTATTGCTCCAGGCGTGCGGCACTGTCGATTCGTAGTGCGCGCTGTCGCCCGCGCGGACCACGAATGTCTGTCCTTCCAGCGTGAGGGTCATTTCACCGGAGAGCACATGCAGGAATTCTTCACCCGCGTGCGTGGTGACTTCGCTGGAGCGCTCGCCGGGCGGCATGCGCACGAGAATGGCTTCGAGCTGGCGACCGCCGGACGGATTGGTCAGGCGTGCGTAAAGGTCGGCAGAATTGGCAAAGCCGAAAAATTTCAGATCCTGCCCACGGCACACGCAGCCCGCTTCGGTGGGCGCGTCGACGAAATAGCTTACCGGCACGCCCAGCGCCTTCGCGATGCTCACGAGCGAGGTGATCGAGGGGGTGGCGCGATCGCGTTCAACCTGAGAGAGAAACGGCTTTGAGAGCTGCGCAGCGCTGGCGATGTCATCGAGCGTACGGCCCTGTCTCTGGCGCAGTCCGCGAATCTTGCTGCCTACGGAAACTACGCTCAGTGATTCAATGGGTTTCGAAACCATGACGGAATATTGTTGTCTGTTGAATATGTTTTAATCCGAAAACCGGACTGGGCGAAAGCCCGATCTTGTCGTGCACTTTGGGTCTCCATTCATTTCCATTGCTCCGGCACGGTCTATATCCCGCGATTTCAGAGACAAACCGGCCGACAAGTAATGGAATATGCCGATTACCGCCGGGATTGCAATTCGAATTCCCCCTGCGTACTTCGGCGATCATGCCTTGACGCCAGTTGACGGAAGCGCCGTTGCCGTGGCGCGCCGTCTGCGGCTCATAAACGATAGCATGAAAGCCGCAGCGTACCACTGTTCTGCAACGTGCTAAAAAGAATCCGTCATTTCAAGCGTCCTTTCGATTCTCGTTTCCGATTATGGAGGAATGCTGAAGGAGTGGCGCCATGGAAAAGCGCTTTGTTCGCTTGCGGTTAATCGCAAGCCGTGAGATGGTGGATCACGAGCACCGGGTCGGCGATGCGTGGGATCAGTCGCGGTGAAGGCATGTGCGGGCTCAGCGTCCGTCGATCGACGCGGCGATGCGGTCGGAGAGGCCTATCTGACTCGCAGGGCAGGTGAGCCGATGTGGGCTACCGACCGTGCATCGAACCGGTGCGTCGCGCTCGACGTAACCGTCCTTCTATCCGGGGGATTCGCTATTAGGGACAATCACAGAAGTCGTTTCGCAACGACCCTATGCGATTCATGCGAGGACTACGACAGGTCGCTGCGCTGCGTCCGGGGCGGCGAGCTGTCGGTCATGTCTGAACGGGCTCGCGAATCAGCTTGACGACTGTGCAGATAACGTCCAATGAGCAACGCGAGAATATTTATTCCGCTTCTTACGTTCTGAGCGATTCTTGGTTCCGTATCGCGGTTGTGTTTCCTATGCTGGCAGACTCGACGAGTCTGATGTGTCCTGCACCCGCGCTCGCCGCCGCGAGGACCCCGCCGGACTCGCCTGCGCCGTGTGCTGCTTGATCGCCAGATAAGTGCCGTTAGCTGGCCGCGGGAATCCGGCGAACGCAGTTGCTTTTGGAGGTGGATTTCATCATGCCCGAGGAATATCGCTTCGATGTCTTTGGCCGGGCTATAGCCGTCGCACGCAAAGCCGAGGTATGGACGGTCTTCGATATTGGCGAGGAAGGCAAACGTCGCCGAGCCGACATCCATATCCCAGCCTTCATCGCTGCGGATGAATTGCTGCAATATCTCGACGACATCTTTCACGAAAGCGCGACCCCAGCGCGACCGTGTGTAAGGGTGCTTCCTGACGGGAGACGGGATCTGCCGCCCTCCGCGGAGTGAAGTCGTCTCCGCCATAACGTCCATTCGCCCACGCGCCACGGAGCATTATGCATGGTCAATCCAATTCGCAGCGAAATCGATCTCGAGGCGCAAGGCCTTCATGTTGGCTATCTGCGACTGCCGCATTCTGTTCATCGCTCGGCGTACGGCTGGATTCCGATACCAATCGGTTCCGTGCGCAACGGCGAAGGGCCCGTCGTGCTGCTCATGGCCGGCAATCACGGGGACGAGTACGAGGGACAGGTGCTCGTTTCGCAATTGCTGCGCGAAATCGACCCACAATGGATACATGGACAACTCATTTTCCTGCCGATGGCCAACTTTCCAGCAGCCGAGGCTGGAACACGCACGTCGCCGCTAGACGGCGGCAACCTGAACCGCACGTTCCCGGGCAATCCACTAGGTACGCCGACCGAGATGATCGCCGACTACATCGAGAACACCTTGCTCGCGCGTGCGCAATATCTCGTGGATCTGCATTCAGGCGGTAGTTCGTTGCTCTATCACGGTGCGAATATGCTCGCGATCGAGCCGCGCGACGAAGAAGAAGGCCGGCAGTTGCGGGCACTCCTTGGCGCATTTGGCTTGCCGCGCGCCTTTCTTCACGCGCCCAATCCGGTCCATTCGGCGACGGCTGCACGCCGTCAGGGTGCCATGTCGATCGTCACCGAGCTTGGCGGTGCCGGCGTCGTTCAGCGGGGTCTCCTGCACGAAGCGCGGCAAGGGCTGCTGCACCTGCTTGGCGCGATTGGCGTGCTGGCCGGGCCACTCGTGCCGCCGCAACCGCCAGGCCAAACGCGGTTTTATCGCGTGGCTGCGCAGCACTATGTCTACGCGTATGAACGCGGCGTGTACGAGCCGCTCGTGGACCTCGGCGAACACGTGCACGCGGGGCAGCCTGCGGCGCGTATTCACTTTCCCGAAACGCCTCTGCGCGAGCCGCTGACGGTGGCGTTTGCGGCCTCGGGCGAGGTGGTGTGTCAACGGGCGGTTGCCTCGGTGCAGCGCGGCGATTGCCTCTTTCATCTGGCCGAGCCCGACGAGCCGTGAAGCGGAGAAGCGAGACGCACGGGTCTGTGCTGGACGAACGAAAATGCCTCACAGACGCGATTCATCTGGATAACGATATTCGAATTGCTTGGTTATATGGCGCATGCGGTGGGGGTAATCTGGCAGCCGGATCTGCCGTCCCACGGGAACGCCGCAACGATGACCTACCGCATTATCGATACCTCGCCGCTCGAAGCCGTTGCAAAGCCGCTGATCGACGGCCTGCAATGGGAATATGCAACACGCTACCGCGATCACCGCGCCGACAGCGAGGCTTCGGCCGCGCAGGAGCTGGCGCGTTATCCGGCCGCGCTGTTCGCGCCGCCCGAGGGTGCCTTCATCGTGCTCGTGCGCGACGGCGAGACCGTTGGCGGCGGGGCCTTCAAGCGCTACGACGCTCAGACAGCGGAGTTCAAGCGTGTCTGGACACGCGCCGACCAGCGCCGCCAGGGTCTTGCACGCCGCATCGTCGAAGAACTCGAGGCGCGCGCGTTGAGCCAGGGGTATTGCCGTGTTTATCTCACCACCGGCTTCAAGCAGCCGGAAGCCTGGGGCTTATACATTGATTCAGGCTACGTCCCCTTGTTCGATCGCTCGATTGCGCCAGAAGTCCACGTGCGTCTGCCCTTCGCCAAGGACCTGCGGAAGCCGTTTTCCACGGATGCGCTCGACGACCTGCGCCCGCGTGAACCGCTAGGCGAGCATCGTTGATTGCGCGGCGGGCGGCGGCCACGCTTCGTTCGACGCCGCGTGTGCTGACTGCTTCATGCCACTCTGATGATCGGACACGAATATGACCCAGCGTAATCTCACCTTCGGCATCATGCTGCACGGCCCCGGCGGCCACATGAACGCATGGAAGCACCCCAGTAATCCGGTGGATGCCAGCGTCAACCTGGACTTCATTACCGGAATTGCCCAGAAGGCCGAGGCCAACGGCCTGGCGTTCGCCTTCGTGGCAGATGGCCTCTACATCAACGAAAAGTCGATTCCGCATTTTCTAAACCGCTTCGAGCCGATCTCCGTGCTTTCGGCGCTGGCGACTGCGACGTCGAAGATCGGGCTCGCAGGCACGATCTCGACTTCATACAGCCATCCGTTCACGGTGGCGCGGCAACTCGCCTCGCTCGACCTCATCAGCGGCGGCCGCGCGGGCTGGAATGTGGTGACGTCCCCGCTGGAGGGCTCGGCGAAGAACTACGGCGGCGAGCACCCCAATCACGCGCTGCGCTACGAGATTGCCGACGAATACCTGGACGTCGTGCAGGGGCTCTGGGATAGTTGGGACGACGACGCATTCGTGCGCGAGCGCGAAACCGGGCGCTTTTTCGATCGCGAGAAACTTCACACGCTCGACCACAAGGGCCGCTTCTTCGAAGTGGCCGGGCCGCTCAACATTCAGCGCTCGCCGCAGGGCCAGCCCGTGATTTTTCAGGCCGGCTCGTCGGACGCCGGCATCGATCTCGCCGGCAAATACGCCGACGCCGTGTTCACACATTCGCCCTCGCTCGAAGAGACACGCGAGTTCGCCGGGCGCGTGCGCCGCAGCGCCGTGGCCCACGGGCGCGCCCCGAGCGATGTGAAGATCTTTCCCGGTATCGGCCCAATCGTCGCCACGACGCACGACGAAGCCGAAGAGAAGTACCGCCTGATCCGCGACTTGCTGAGCGTCGACGAGGCGCTCGCCTACCTTGGCCGCTACTTCGATCATCACGACTTCACGCAATATCCGCTCGATGCGTCGTTTCCGGAGCTTGGCGACCTCGGCAAGAACAGCTTTCGCTCGACCACGGACCGCATCAAGGCCGACGCGCGCCGCAACGGCTCGACGCTGCGCGAAGTCGCGCTGGCCGTCGCCACGCCAAAGACGCATTTCCTCGGCACAGGCGAGCAGGTTGCCGACGAACTGATCCGATGGCTGGACGCCGGCGCCGCCGATGGCTTCATCCTCGGTTTTCCGGTGCAGGCGGAGGGCCTCGACGACTTTGTCAGACACGTGATTCCGGTGCTCGAAGCACGTGGCCGATACAGCCGGCGCCTTAGCGGGGAGACGCTGCGAGACCACCTTGGCTTGCCGCGACGGATTAGCCGTTACGCGCTCGCCTCGACGCGCTGACTCAACGGCGCGGCTGGCTCGATTCATGGATGGCAGCCGCGCGCGGACGAACACGACAACCCTTGGACATTTTCCCTTTCAAAAGCGGAGCGTAAGTACACCATGAGTCGAGACTTGCTGCTGTTGCTGCAACCTGGCTTTACCGACCCTGCCCATCCCGGCGAGCGTTTCATCTGTCCGCACGGCGCGCCAATAGAAGGATTGCTTGCGAGCGACCCCGAGCGCGTCGCGCGCATCGACGTAAAGCGGCTGCCGTTCGCGCGCCCGCGTGCGGTGGTGATCGAGGTGCTCGACGAGGCGCATCAGGGGCTGCCCGTGCTCGTGCTCGGCGACGAGCATGCGGTTCCCGAAGACGTGCAAACGGTGAACGGCCGTCACTTCGTGACCGACACGAACCGGATTCTCGCGCTGCTTGCCGAACGGCACGGCTTTCCCAGGGTGCATTGAGCGGCGTTCGTACAACACAACACCATGCCACTTCGTCTTTTTGCCGCCATCCCCTCGCGCACGCGGCGCCACGCGCTGGCTCTCGCCATATCGCTTTGCAACGCCGCGGCGCTCCTCCTTTTGCCTCATGCGGCGCAAGCCACGCCCAAAGGGACACTGGTTTTCTGCAGCGAAGGCAGCCCGGCGGGATTCGACCCGGGGCAGCACACCACCAGCACCGATTTCGATGCGAGCACGAATACGGTCTACAACGAGCTGGTGCAGTTCCGCAACGGCACACTCGATCTCGAGCCCGCGCTCGCAACAAGCTGGGAGAGTTCAGCGGATCAACGCACCTACACGTTTCATTTGCGCCACGGTGTGAAATTTCAGACGACCTCGTGGTTTCATCCCACGCGGGACTTCAACGCGGATGATGTGATTTTCACCTTCACGCGCATGCTCGATCCGCAGATGCCGTTTCGCAAGGCGTATCCGACGAGTTTTCCCTATTTCAGCGATCTCGGGTTCGACAAGAATATCGCGCGCATCGAAAAAGTCGATGATTACACAGTGCGCTTCGACCTCAAGACGCCCGACGTGATCTTCGTGCGCAACCTTGCCATGAGCTTCGCGTCGATCCTCTCAGCCGAGTACGCCGCGCAGCTGAGTACGCAGCACCGCGAGGCCGATATCAACCAGTTGCCCGTGGGGACCGGTCCGTTCGCGTTCCGTTCGTACCAGAAGGACGCACTGATCCGCTACGACGCCAATCCCGACTATTGGCGAACGCAGGACGTCAAGCTCGCACACCTCGTATTCGCAATCACGCCCGATCCGGCGGTCCGCATCCAGAAGCTCGCGAGCGGCGAGTGCCACGTATCGGTGTTTCCGCGTCCGGCTGATCTGGAGGTCGTCAAGCGCAATCCGACGCTCAAGGTCGTTTCCGGCGTCGGCTTCAACGTGGGCTTTGTGGCGTACAACACGCAGCATCCGCCACTGGATCGCGTGGAAGTGCGCAGGGCGCTCGACATGGCGATCGACAAGCCCGCCATTATTCAGGCCGTGTTCGCAGGCAACGCGAAGATTGCGACGAACCCGATGCCGCCTGCCCAATGGTCCTACAACAATGCGCTCAAGGACGCGCCGTATGATCCTGCGAAGGCACGCGCACTGCTTGCGCAGGCAGGGCTGGCGAATGGCTTCGAGATTACGCTTTGGGCCATGCCGGTGCAGCGCCCCTATAACCCGAACGCACAACTGATGGCGCAGCTCATCCAGCAGGACTGGGAGAAGATCGGCGTTCACGCGCGGATCGTGAGCTATGAGTGGGGCGAGTACAACCGCCGCGCCAAGCAGGACGGCGAACACGACGCGTTGCTCTACGGCTGGTCGGGCGACAACGGCGACCCGGACAATTGGCTAGGCGCGCTGCTCGGCTGCGATGCGGTGCATGGCAGCAACGTCTCGAAGTGGTGCGACCCGTCGTTCAACTCGCTCATCGAAAAGGCGCGTGCGGATGGGAATGTGAGCGAGCGTGCGGCGCTTTATGAGCGCGCCCAGGTCGTCTTCAAGGAACAGGTGCCATTTACGCCGATCGCGCACTCGATCGTCTCGCTGCCAGCTTCGAAGCGCGTTGACGGGCTCGTGTTCTCGCCGTTGGGCAGCCACCGTTTCGACGGCGTGTCGTTGCAATAGGTACTAGTGAGGGTGGCGAGTCGGCCGCGTGTCTTCGGTGGCCACAGACGAATGGCGCGACTCGCAGCGCCATTCGTCAATGCGTGTCTGAGCCCGCGGGCCAGAACAGAAGCGCGCGCAATTCGATACTGCGCCGCGCCGCCGCGTCCGCACGACTGGTGGGGTCCTCGAAAGCGGTGTGAGCGGTGAGCCGCGCCGTGCCGTCCTCCAGAGAATCGTAGATTTTCAGCAGTAGTACTTCGTCGGGGCGCAGACGGGGAAAGAAGTACCAGCGATGCTGCGGGTTCGCGAGAAACGAATAGGTCTCGCCGGTCTTGTCGCGGTAGAGAAGGTCGGTCGGCACGAGATCGCCGGCCGCGATCGAGCGCGCGTCGCACAGCGCGAGCGGCAGTTGTTCCACCACGCTGAGCGGCCGCCACAGGTTGACGATCGCAAAGCGATGCCCCAGCCGCCGTTGCGCTTCTTCGGCATCGAGATGATCGCGCACCCGGCGCGGTCCGGACACGAAAGTCTGATCGTTATGCACGCGCCGCACGGGCTCGCGAAGCGTGGCGTTGCCGCGCGAACCGCTCGCGCTGTCACGCAGCGTGTGGTCGAAAATGACGACCTTTTCGGCTCCCGTGATGTCGCGCAGCAACGCCTCGGCCTCGGGGCGATACACGAGGCGGATCAGGCTTTCGTCGCTGTAGTCGCTCACTGCGCTCCGATGCGAAACGAGCTGAAAGCCATTGCGGTCGAGCGAGATTTCGCCGGCCTCTGCAAGCGGACGCGCGTTACGTATCGTCACGCGGCGTGGGTCGAGCGTGCCCGAACTCCATGCCGTTCCCTCCGGCGGCTCGAACGTGTAATTGACCGGCCGGGCGTTGCCCGGCGCGAGATAGTTGAGTTCCGCCTCGACGGCAGACGTTCGCGAAAGAGGCGAGGGGACCGATAGCACTGTGCTCATAAGTCATCCTGATCAAAACGGTTCGCGCCACGGGCGCAGATCCAGCTCTTGTGTCCAGGCGCTGCGGGCCTGGCGGTGCAACTGCCAATAGCTTTCGGCGATAGCTTCGGGTTGCAGCAGACCGTCCGGCCCTGCGTCTTGAGCGCGCTGGGGCGCGGCGCTTCGCAGCCGTTCGCCGTCGATCCCGCCGTCGATGACGACGTGCGCCACGTGCACGCCTCGCGGTCCGAATTCGCGCGCGAGACTTTGGGCCAGCGAGCGCAGGCCCGCTTTCGCCGCTGCGAACGCGGCGAACGGCGGCCGCCCGCGCAGCGACGCGGTCGCGCCGGTAAAGATGAGGCTGCCGGCGCCCGAGGGGTTCGTCGCGGCGTCCGGGGCGTCCAGCAGAAGGGGCAAGGCGGCGCGGGCAAACACGAAGCCACCTAGCACGTTTGTGCGCCACGCGGACTCGAACTGCGCGACTTCGAGTTCGAGCGTTGGCGCGCGTACGGCGTTGCCCGCGTTGAAAATCGCGCTGCGCAGAATTCTGTGACTCGTCAGAAGTTGCGCGATGCGCGCGAGATCCTGCTCGTTTGCCACGTCGCCGGGTGCTGCGTGGGCGCGGCCGCCTTGCGCGCGTATTTCCGCGGCGAGCGCTTCCACACGCGGCGCCGTGCGTCCGGTCAGCACGACCGTGTAACCTGCTCGGGCGAAGTGGCGCCCGAGCGCCGCGCCCAGGCCGGCGCTCGCGCCCACCCCGGCAATCCATGCGACCGAAGCAGGAAGAGAAGAGGAAACGTCGCTCATGATTCTTTCACGCTAGTCACCACGCGCGCTTTTGGAAAAGAATGAAACTTCATATGGTTATTCATGCGGTCAGCGCATAGCGGTTCACGGGATAGTCGAGCCCAAGATGCTCGCGCAGCGTCGTGCCTGCATAGTCGCGCCGGTAGGCACCACGCTCCTGCAGGATCGGCACCACCTTACGCGCGAATTCGGTGAACGCGAGCGGTGTACCGCCGCGCACGATGAAGCCATCGGTCGCGCGCGCTTCGACCCAAGCCTGCAAGCCATCGGCGACCTGTTCGGGCGTACCGAGAAAGCTGGGCCTGGGCGTTGCGGCTTCCAACGCGACCTCGCGCAGCGTCAACCGGCGCTCGGCCGCGTTGCGCTTGATCGCGTCGGTCGTGCTGCGGAACTGGTTGCTGCCCAGTTCGCCGATGTCGGGAAATGGAGCGTCGAGCGGGTACTGCGAGAAATCGTGGTGATCGAAGTAGCGGCCAAGGTAGTCGAGCGCATTCTCGATCGTCACGAGCCGTGCGGTTTCGCGATACTGGTCCTCGGCCTGCACGGCCGAATCCGCCACGATCACGCTGATGCCCTGGAAGATCTTCAGGCTGCCGGCTGCGCGGCCGAGGGCGGCGAGCCGCTTCTGGACGTCGCCATAGAAGGCCTGTGCAAGCCCGATCGTTTCCTGGCGCGTGTAGATCGCGTCCGCATGGCTCGCCGCAACCGCCTTTCCGTCGTCGGAAGCGCCCGCCTGGAACAGGATCGGGCGGCCCTGGCGCGAGCGGCCGATATTGAGCGGCCCGGCCACCGAAAAGAACTCGCCCGCGTGATCGAGCGCATGCAGCTTGTCCGGATCGAAGAACACGCCGCTCGCCTTGTCGCGAACGAAGGCGTCGTCCTCCCACGAATCCCACAACCCCTTCGTCACGTCCAGAAACTCGGAGGCGATCCGGTAGCGCAGTGCATGTTCTGGGTGTTTGTCACGCGAGAAATTCTTCGCGGAGCCTTCCAGCGGGGAGGTCACCACATTCCAGCCCGCGCGGCCGTCGCTCAGGTGATCGAGGCTCGAAAACTGGCGCGCGACGGTGAACGGATCGCTGTACGAAGTCGAGAGCGTGCCAACGAGGCCGATGCGCGTGGTCGCGAACGCGAGCGCCGAAAGTAGCGTGAGCGGCTCGAAGCGGTTCAGGAAGTGGGGGATCGACTTCGCGTTAATGTGCAGCCCGTCGGCGACGAACAGCAGATCGAATTTCGCGTTCTCGGCCTCGCGCGCCAGCTCGCGAACGAAGTTCACGTTGATGCTGGCATCGGCGATCGCATCGGGATGCCGCCATGCGGACATGTTGCCCGAAGCGCCCTGGATGATCGCGCCGAGGTGAATCTGACGTTGGGGATTTGTGGTCGATTGGCTCATGGTGTGCAAGATAGAGGGCGTGTGGGACGTCACGCGGAAGTGGCCGGCTGGCCCTGCTGAGCCGACTTGGGCAGCTTTGGCAGCGCATCGAGCAGCGAGGCGGTATAGGCATGCGTTGGCGCAGTGAATACCTGCCCGACAGGTCCGCTCTCGACCAGGCGGCCGCGCCGCATCACGAGCACGCGGTCGGCAACGTGATGAACCACGCCGAGGTCGTGCGAAATGAACAGCATGGCCGTGCCGTGCTCAGACTGCATGTCGGCGAGCAGGTCGAGCACCTGCGCCTGGATCGATACGTCGAGCGCGCTCACCGGTTCGTCGGCAACGAGCAGCGCCGGGTTCGGCGCGAATGCGCGCGCAATCGCCACGCGTTGGCGCTGGCCGCCGGAGAGTTCGCGCGGGTAGCGGTCGTAGCAGCCCGCCCCGAGCCGCACCTCGTCGAGCAGTTGCAGCACACGGCGTCGCCGCGCGTCGCCGCGAATGCCGACCGCGTCGAGACTCTCGCCGATGAGCTGGCCGACCGTATAACGCGGGTCGAAGGAGCTATAGGGGTCCTGCGCAATGAGCTGCAGGCCGGCCCGCCGATGTCGCCGAGCGGATTCGGGCACGCCGCTCCAGAGCTGGCCGTCGAGCGTCACGCGGCCGCTGTCGGGAGTGGTCAGGCCCAGCACGATGCGCGCGACCGTCGACTTGCCCGAGCCGGATTCGCCGACGATGCCGAGCGTTTCGCCCTTGGCGAGCGAAAACGACACGTCGTCGACAGCGGGGGGCGCGGTATCGTCGCCGCCGTAGCGCTTCGTGACCGCTTCGACCGATAGCACACGGACGTCATCGACGATCTGCTTCGCGGGCAGCGCAACCCGCGTGTCGCCCGTGGCGGCGCTAGCTCCCGCATCGCCCGAGAGCCGGTAGCCTCGCGACGCGGGCACGGGGATCGCGGCGAGCAACTGCCGCGTATAGGGATGCGCGGGGCGCCCCAGCACGTCGCGCGTCGGCCCTTCTTCGACGATACGGCCCGCGCGCATGACGAGCACGCGGTCTGCCAGTTCCGCGACCACGGCGAGATCGTGGCTGATGAGGAGCAGCGCGTCGCCGGCGTCGCGGCGGGCGCGCAACAGCGAGAGGATTTGACGCTGCACGGTCATGTCGAGCGCCGTGGTGGGCTCGTCGGCGATCAGCAGCGAAGCGCCGCCCGCGATGGCCGTGCCGATCAGTACGCGCTGCCGCAAGCCGCCCGACAGTTGATGCGGGTATTGCGGCAGCCGGCGCTCGGGTTCGTCGATGCCTACCGCCCGCAGGATCTCGACGCTGCGGTGGTGGATGTCGCGCGAGCGCACATTGTGCAGCGATTCGGCTACGAGGTTGCGCACGCGCCATAGCGGATCGAGCGAGACCAGTGCGTCCTGGAGCACGTAGCCGATGCGGTGGCCGCGTATGCCGCGCCAGTCGCGCTCGCGGTAGCGGCGTGCGTCCTCGCCCGCGATCTCGAAGCGCTCGGCCTGTGTTTGCGCCTTCGGGCCGTTCAGTCCGACGAGGCTGCGTGCGGTGACGGATTTGCCGGAGCCCGATTCGCCGACGAGCGCGACGCACTCGCCCGCATGCACGCTCAGGCTCAGTGATTCGACGGCGGGGCGCGCGGCGTGCCGCTCATGAAACGTGATGCTAAGGTTTTCGATACGCACGAGCGGTTCGCCCGGCGGCGCGGTGAACGGATGAATCACGGCGGGTAGCGGGACCGGCGCTGAGGGGCTGCCTTCCGTGGCGGACCCAACGCGCACTCGGGCGGCGAGATTGGCAGTGGCGGCGGCTGTCATGCGACCTCCCGGCGTTCGAAACGCGTCTGCCAGTAGCCGCCGAGCGCGTTCACAGCAATGACGGCGGCCGTGATCGCCACGCCGGGCCAGACCGCGATCCACCATGCGTTGTACAGATAGTTGCGGCCCTCGGCGAGCATCAGTCCCCACTCGGCCGTGGGCGGCTGCGGCCCCATGCCGAGAAAGCTCAGGCCCGATGTGCCGATGATCGTGGTGCCCAGGCCGATCGTGGCAAGCACGGGCACCTGGGCAATGGCGTGCGGCAACACGTGCCGCCAGACCAGCACGGCCGGCGCGAGACCGAACGTGCGCGCCTGCTCCACATACCCCGATTCGGCGACGACGAAGGTCTGCGCGCGCACGACGCGCGCAAAGCGCGGAATCGAGGCGACGCCAAGCGCGAAGACGAGATTGACCGCGCCGGGGCCCGTGAACGAGATCAGCATGAGCGCAAGCAGGAGGTCCGGAAAGGCGGACACCACGTCGAGAAAGCGCGTGATCAGTTCGTCGAGCCAGCCGCGCGCAAGGCCGGCGATCAGCCCAAGCACGGTGCCTGCAAGCGTCGCGATGGCGATCGCCGCCGCGCTGATCGAGAGCGAGTAGCGTGCGCCGTAGACGACGCGCGCAAAGATGTCGCGGCCCAGCTGGTCGGTGCCTAGCCAATGCTCGGTGCTGGCGCTGAGCTGCGCGGAGACTGGGTCCGCCGCGAGCGGATCATAGCGGGTCAGCCATTCGGGCGCGGCGACGGCGATGACGTTGAGAAGGAGCCAGAGCGCCGCAAGCGCAAGGCCGGGATGACGCCATATCCAGCTGGCGGCACGCCAACCCGGGCGCGCCCGCCATGGCAGGTCGAGAGGAACTGACATCGTGAAGCCTCCGGTTCAGCGCCGCGCGCGCGGGTCGCGCAGGCGCGGATCGATCAAGAGATAGAGCAGGTCGACGGCGGTGCTCAGGACGACGTAGATCGCTGCGGAGAGGATCGCAATCGCGAGGATCACGGGCATGTCCTTCGCGAGCACGGCATCGACGGTCACCTTGCCGAGCCCCGGGCGCCCGAACACCTGCTCGGTGATGACCGCGCCGCTCAACAAGCCGCCCACGAGCCAGCCGGCGAGCGTGACTGCCGGCAACGCGGCGTGCCGCAGCGCATGGCGCAGGCGCAGCGCGAAGCCGCCAATGCCCCACGCGCGCACGGTCAGCGCGTACGGCTCGTCGAGCGCGTGCTCGATGCCCTTGCGCAATACGCGGCCAATCACCGCGCCTTGCGCGAGCCCCAGCGAGAGCGCCGGCAGCACGAGCGAGGAGAAGCCGCGGTCGCCGGCCACGGGGAAGAGCTTGAGCGTGAAACTGAACACGAACAGCAGCATGATGCCGAGCCAGAATGAGGGCGTCGAAGCGAGCAGCAGCTCCACGCCCGAGGCGGCGCGGGCGCCGAAGCGGCGCCCCGCAGTCAGCACCGCGAGCCCCACGGCGAACACGACCGCGACGACCAGCGCGGCGCTGGTAAGCTTGAGCGTGGGCCAGAGCTGGCCGATCACGAGCGGGGCGACGTCGGTGTTCAGGACGTACGAACGGCCGAAGTCGCCGTGCAGTACACGCCACAGGTAGTGCAGATATTGCAGGGATACGGGCTCGTCGAGGCCCCATTCCTTGCGGATCGCGGCTTCAATTTCGGGCGTGTTCAGTTGCTCGCCGATCAGGATGCTGACGATATCGCCGGGCGCGAGATGCACGGCGACGAACGACAGCGTGATCGCGGCCCACAACACCAGCACGCCGGTCACGAGCCGCGTCGCGACCGGCGAGCGCAACCACGTGCGGCGCACGCGCGTGAGCGGCGCCGTCGGGCGGGGTACGCTCTCGTCGGGCAGCGGTAAGGGAGTCGGGTGGGTCATGGTCGAAAGTTCTCCTGCTGGCGAAGCCGGTGCGCGCCGCACGTCTCGCGTCAGCGCGAATCGAGGCAGACGTCGTAAGGCGCTTCCGGCATCTGCTTGAAGCTGCGGAACGCCAGGCCGCGCACGCGCGTGCTGGCGGCGATCTCGTCCTCGGGTTGATAGAGCGGAATTGCGTAGGCCTCGTCGACGATCACCGTGTGTTGCAGTCGCGCGTAGATGCGCTCGCGCGCCGCGTCGTCGCGCGTCTGCGCGGCTTCGTTCAGCCACGCGAGCAGGCGCGGGTCCGCCGTGCGGCTGTAATTGATCACGCCGCCGCGGTCGATGGGCAGGTAGTGGTTTTCTGTATCGATTCCGTCGGTATCGGTGTTCGAGTTGGGTATGGCGCCGAACTTGCCGGTCTTGCGCACGTCGGCATAGGTGCCCGCGTCGACATAGCGGATTTTCAGCTCGACGCCGAGCCGCTGGCGCGCCTGCGCCTGGAGTCCCTGCAACAGCACATCGCGCTGGTCGCGCACGGTGGCGATCGCCTGCACGACGTTGATCGACAGCCGCCGCCCGTCCTTCGTGCGGTAGCCGCCGGTGTCGCGCCCGGTCCAGCCCGCTTCGTCGAGCAGCGCGTTGGCAAGCTTCGGATTGTTGCCGTAGCTGTGCTCGATGCTGCGGTCATACAGCGGATCGACCGGTGAGGTGATGCCCCAGGCGCGTGTGCGCTTGCCGCGATAGATCGCGGCGACGAGAGTGTCGAGATCGAACGCTTGCAACAGCGCACGGCGCACCCGCACGTCCTGGGTGGGACCGTAGGCCACGTTCAGATAGAGCGAGTACGGCGAGCCCGTGTTCAGCGCATGGAGGTAGCGCAGGTCCGGCTGCTTTTCGAGCAATGTGGCGTCGTTGCCCGAAATGCCCTCGATCACGTCGGCCTGGCCGGACAGCAGCGCGCCGGTGCGCACCGACGACTCGGGCAGGAAGCGGTAGACCACTCGGTCGAGGTATGCCGTGCCCTGATGGGTCGTCGTAGCTGGCGGCCATTTATAATCGGGATTCCGAACGAAATTGGCTTCCTGTCCCTTGCGCCAGGCCGTGAGAATAAACGGTCCGGTGCCCGCGACTTCGCGTCCGCCCGATTTCAGTTGCGGCGAGGCGTAGGCGGCGGGCGAGATGAGCTTGAGCCCAGCGGCGAATGAGAGGAACGGCACGTAGGGTTCGTTCAACGTGAGCTGGACGGTGCGCGCATCGACGGCACGCGCGCCGGCGAGGCGCGACGCGATTCCGCAATAGCTCGAACCGGCGCAGTAAGACGGGTCGCGCACCTCGAGAAAGTTCTTCGCGACCGCTGCGGCATCGAGCGGCTGGCCGTCGGTGAACTTCACGCCGTCGCGCAGTGTAAACGTCAGCGTCTTGCCGTCCGGCGAGACCGTGTAGCCAGTCGCGAGCCATGGGACATAGGTGCCATCGGGCTTGCGCGCGAGCAGCGACTCGAAGCTCGCGCGCAGGATCAGTTCCGCTTTCGCCTGTCCGTTCAGTTGCGGATTGAAGGTCGTCGGCTCGGTCTCGATGCCCCACGTCAGCGTGCCGCAGGAAGCGGGCGCGGCGCTGACGCCGCCAGTGGCCGTTGCCGCAAGCGCGATTCCCCCGGCGGCGACCCTGCGCCGCCAGCGCGCGGACCTGGCCATGGCGAGAGGCGTTGACATCGACATCGTCATGGTTAGCGTTTGATCCACACGTCATAGGGGTTTTCGGGCATCTGCGCATACGAGCGGAAGCCGAGGCCCTGGACCGTCTTCGTGGCGGCGATCTGGTCTTCCGGCTCGTAGAGCAGCACGGCGAACGCCTGCTGGTCGATCGCGAAGTGCTGCAACTGGCCGTACAGCGCCTTGCGCTCGGTGGCGTTCTGCGTCTGCGCAGCGGCCTGCAGCCAGCGACTCAGTTCCGGTGCCGACGCGCGGCTGTAATTGAGCGCGCCGCCGTGATCGACGGGCAGGTAGTGGCCTTCGATATCGATCCCGTCCGGCGGTGTGTTCGAGTTCGCGATCGACCCGAACTTGCCGCTCTTGCGCGCATCCGCATAGGTGCCGTCGTCGACGTACTGCACCTTCAGATCGACGCCGAGCCGCTGACGCGCCTGCGCCTGCAACGCCTGCAGCAGCACGTCGCGCTGGTCGCGCACGGTCGCCTGTGCCTGGATTACCGCGATGGTGAGACGCTCGCCGTTTTTCGCGCGGTAGCCGGCGCTGTCGCGCGCGGTCCAGCCCGCTGCGTCCAGCAGCGCATTGGCGAGCTTCGGATTGTTGCCGTAGCTCTTTTCGATGCTGTGGTCGTAGAGCGGATCGATCGGCGAGGTGATGCCCCATGCGCGCGTGCGTTCGCCGCGGTAGACCGACTGGACGATGCCGCTTACGTCGAGTCCTTCGAGCAACGCGCGGCGCACATTGGCGTCCTGCGCCGCGCCGTAGGTGACGTTCAGGAACAGCGAGTAGGGCGTCCCGGTGTTCAGCGCATGCTGATACGTGAGGTCGGGATTGCTGCGGATCAGCCCCGCGTCGTTGCCCGACACGCCTTCGATCACGTCGACCTGCCCGGACAGCAGCGCGCCCGTTCGAACCGACGATTCAGGCAGGAAGCGATAAACCACGCGGTCAAGATACGCCGGCCCCTGATGGCCGCTGGTTGTCGGCGCCCAGCGATAATCGGGATTCCTGTCGAACTCGATCTCCTGCCCCTTCACGTAGCGGCGCAGGATGAATGGGCCCGTTCCTGCGATGTCGGTGCCGCCCGACTTGAGGCTCGACTTGTCGAACGCGTTCGGCGAGAGGAGCGGGAGGGAGCCGGCAAAGGTCAGGAACGGCGCGTACGGCGCGTCGAGCGTGATCTCGACCGTGTGCGCGTCGGGTGTCTTGACGTCGGCAACGTGCGAAATCAGGCGCGCGAGGTTGCTGCCGCCGGAGTAGGAGAGGTCGCGCGCATAGAGGAAGTTGCGGGCCACGGCCTTCGAGTCGAACGGTGCGCCGTCCGTGAACTTGACACCGTCGCGCAGCGTGAAGGTATAAGTCTTGCCGTCGGGCGAGACCTTGTAGCCGGCGGCGAGCCACGGCACGAAGCTGCCGTCGGGCTTTTGCGCCAGCAGGCTTTCGTAAGCGTTGCGCAGCAGCAGCACGACCTTGTCCTGGCCGTTCAGTTGCGGATTGAGCGTGCGCGGCTCGGTTTCCACGCCCCACGTCAGCGTGCCGCCGGTGACCGGTTGGCCTGCCGCGAGCGTCGGATGCGGCAGCGCGAGGGCGAGCAGGACCGCCGCCGCCGCGGTTCGGCGCGAGGTGCAAGAGGCTTGCGCCGGGAATGAAAACGTCATCGGTGAGTACCTTGAGCAGTGGGTCGGTCGATCAGGGGAAGGCGGTTGCGCGCGGGCTATCATGCGGCTTGGGGATCGCGTGCGCCGGCTGCAACCGGCTCGCTGTAAAGCTCGGGAATAAGGATCTTGCGCAGCCAGACCAGCGGCGTGCCGAGCGCGTTGGTCGAGCGATGAAAAGGCTCATAGCCGTGACGCTCGTAAAACGGGGCGAGCCAGGGGTGATTGACGGCGGTCGCGAGCCACGTTGCGGGCGCCTTGACCTGCGCGCGCAGAAACTGCTTTTCGACATGATCGAGCAGCACGTTGCCAAGGCCCTGGCGCTTGAACGCGGGCGCGACGGCAAACCAGTGCAGGAACGGCCAGGGTGCGAGCCGGTTGCCTTCGGGCGACCAGGGAAAGCGCACGGTCAGCGTCGCGGCAAGCGCTGTGCCGCCGCCGACCACTTCGCGCTCGAGCACGAACGTCGTCTGGCTTGCGACCGCCTGCGCCACGCGCCCGACCGGTGAGCGCGTGATCGTGAAGTGAACGCCTTCGCGCGCAAGCGGTGCGTAGGCCTGCTGTAGCAGGTCGTAGAGGGCCGGCACATCGTCCTGGCCCGCAATGCGGATCTTGTCGGTCATTGTTCTGTCACGGCGAGCGAAGGGTGAATGCCGGGGGCGGAGGATGGGCTCGCGTGTGGAAGAGGAATGTTGCCGTCTGCAAGCAGTCCGAGCGACGCTATGCGGCGTGTAGCGTCGATGATCGGCGTGTCCACGACGAATTCGTCAATGCCATGGCGGCGATGCAGTGCGTCGAGTTCGCGCAGCACGTCCTCGCGCGTGCCGTGCACGATGCGCGTTTCGCGTTGTTCAATGCGGTGCGCACCGCCGCCCGATTGGCGCACGAATGCGTGCGCCTGCTCGAGGCTCGCGACGTTGACCGCGGCACCCTCGCCAACCTGCACACGAAAGCGCTGGAAGCCGCTTGCGAGCTGCGCGGCGTCGGCCGCCGTTTCGGCCACGACGATCGAAATCGCGAGCAGCGGCGCACGGCCGCCCGATAGCGAGCGGTAAGCGTCGAATGCGCGCTCGAGATCGCTGGTCGCCGCGTTGATATGCGCAGCGTAGACAAAGTCCCAGCCAAGGCGAGCCGCGAGCGTCGCGCTTTCGGCGCTCGCGCCGAGCAAGAAGGGTTGCACGGGAGCGGGCGGCAATGGCGTCGCGCGCAGCGCTTTCTCGTCGCTCTCGCCATTCGCCTCATCGGCTTCGCCCGAAGCCGGTGCCTTGGCATCGAACAGATACCGCTTGAGTTCGAAAGCAAGTTCGGCGAAATCCGGGCGGCGGCCTGCATCGAAGGCGTGTTGCAGTGCGCGCGTCGACAAGGGCAGTCCACCGGGCGCCTTGCCAACGCCGAGGTCGACACGGCCTGGTGCAAGCGAAGCCAGCAGGTTGAAATTTTCCGCGATCTTGTACGGGCTGTAATGCTGCAGCATCACGCCGCCCGATCCAACGCGGATGCGGCGCGTCTGCGCAAGCACATAAGCCACGAGGATTTCGGGCGACGGGCACGCAAGTCCCGCGGAGTTGTGATGCTCGGCGAGCCAGTAACGGTGATAGCCCCACGCCTCGGCGGCTTGTGCCAGAAAGACGCTGCGCGCGAGCGCGTCGGCGGCGGTTTCGCCGGCCGCAATCGGGCTCTTGTCGAGAACGCTCAGGCGGAAAGCGGGTTCGCGCTGTGCAGGATCGGAGTGGCTCGTGGGTAGTGTCATGCTGAGGGAGAGCGGGCATCGATCGCAGCCGCCCAGTCAATTTCGGTGCACAAAATTATTTTTCTTCGCAAACCGAACGGTCAAACAATGAAGAGGAATATGGAAAGCCGAAAATATTTGTTCGATTGGAGGGGGGTGATTGCACACTATGTCCGATTGCCGCGTGACGGACATCGGTGTCGTCACGCCGGCGCAAAACATCAATTGAACGGATAGACAGGACGGCATCATGAGCGGCGCGCGTAGACGGCTGAAGACATTGGTGGGCGCGGCGAGCGTGCTGTATGCGAGCGGCGATACCGACGCGGCACAGGGCATACGCCGTGCGGCGGCGCTTGCACGCAAGGCGGAAGCGCACAAGGTCACAGGCCTCTTTACGGCTGATCTCTTGCAGGCGGATGCGGCCGGTCTTGCCGGCATCACCGGCAGCCAGGAACCGATCGTCGCGCTCGCGGCATTGAGCCAGGCCACCTCGCGGATCGGCCTCGTCGCAACGGTCTCGACGACCTACCATCATCCCTACAACCTCGCGCGGCTGATCGGCACACTCGATCACGTGAGCGGCGGCCGCGCGGCGTGGAATGCCGTGACGTCGTCGGTGGGCGAAGAAAATTTCGGCGATGGCGCGCTGCCCGACCCCGAGCGCCGCTATGCGCGCGCCACCGAATTCGTCGAAGTGGTTCAGGCTCTGTTCGATGCGAACCATCCTGGGGCGACGCGGCGTTCGGCAAGTGGCGGCGTGGCTGTCGATCCTGCCAGGCTGGGTCCGATCCACTATCGCGGAGAATACTTCCAGGTGGAGGGGCCGCTCAACGTTCCGCCTCCGCCCCAGCGCATTCCGGTCCAGTTTCAGGCGGGTCAGTCGGCGAGCGGCGTCACGCTCGGCGCGCGCTATGCCGAGGTGGTCTACACGTCGCAACCGACGCTCGACGATGCGCGTGCTTTCGTCACCGAACTGCGCCGTCAGGCGATTGGTTTTGGGCGTGCGAACCGGCTGCCGTTCGTGATGAACTCATTTCATTCGGTGATCGGCGAATCGGATGCGGACGTCGCGCGACGGCTGCGCGACAAGCACGAGCGCATCGACTACGAGCAGGGACGGCTCAAGCTCGCCGACATGCTGGGCGGCGGCATCGATCTCCGCGATCTGCCGCTCGACGAGCCGCTGCCGGAGTCCTTGCTGCCGACGATCGACAGCGTGCATCGGCGGCGAGGGCGGGTTGCGATCTTCCTGGCTTACGCGCGGCAGCGGCTCAGCTTGCGCGAGCTGATCATCCGCGCGCAGGAAACCGGCCACTGGTTCGTTGCCGGGACGCCCGAACAGCTCGCCGACGCGATCGAAGAGCGCTATCGTGCCGGCTTCGTCGATGTGCTCTCGTTGCATGGTCTTGGCCAGCCGGATCAGGAGGACCTGTTGCTCAACGGGCTGCTGCCGGAGTTGCGCCGGCGCGAACTGATCGATGCCGACTATGTGGGCGAAGACTTCCGCTCGAATCTGGAATTGCCGCCGCTGCAGGCATGGTCCGGCGGAAACGGCCTGCGGGCGGCGAACGAAGGCTAACCAGCGCTTCGTCATTCCTCGTTGTGCTAAGCATCCCAGAATTTCTTCTATAGCCTGGCCTGTCCCTTCTTTGTAATTCGGCGGGGGAAACACTACTACAGTGAAAGATGCCGTTTGCATTCTCCCACCCAAAGGAGCCAGGCCATGTCCATCCGCATAGGCGACGAAGCCCCCGATTTCACTGCACAAACGACTGAAGGACCGATCCGCTTCCACGAGTGGATCGGAGGCCAGTGGGCGATCCTGTTTTCGCACCCGAAAGATTTCACGCCGGTATGCACAACCGAGCTGGGCTATATGGCCAAGCTCAAGCCCGAGTTCGACAAGCGCGGGACCAAGGTGATCGGGCTCAGTATCGATCCGGTCGACGACCACCACAAATGGGCGAAGGATATCGAAGAGACGCAGGGCACCGCGGTCAACTATCCGATGATTGGCGACGCGGACCTCGCAGTTGCAAAGCTCTACGACATGATCCATCCCAACGCGAGCGGCGGCCCGCGCACCGCGGTCGACAATGCGACCATCCGCGCCGTGTTTATCGTTGGACCAGACAAGAAGATCAAGGCGACGTTCACCTACCCGATGAGCGCCGGGCGCAACTTCGACGAGGTTTTGCGGCTGCTCGACGCCCTCCAGCTCAACGCGAAGCATACGGTCGCCACCCCGGTGAACTGGAAGCCGGGCGATGATGTGATCATTCCCACCTCCGTCTCGGATGAGGATGCAAAGAAAAAATATCCAGAGGGCTTCAAGACGCTGAAGCCCTGGCTGCGGACGGTCGCGCAGCCCAAATAGGTACGCTTCGGCGCCACGGGCAGGCGGTATTACGGCGCTGTGACTCACGACGCGAGAACGTATGCGAACCTGCATCGTCGGCTCCGCGCGACGCAATGTTTTTGACAGCGCTTGAGAATTCTCGAAGGTTCTCGAGGCGCTCGCCGATATCGTCGGCACGCTCAAGGGCGTGCTCTTCCCGATGTGCCTCGGGCCGCCCAATTTGCGCCAGGAAGCCGAGAACTTGTACATCGGGCATGCACTCGATGCCTCGCGCCACGCGCTGCGCCATCAAAGCGCGCGCCCGCAAGGCGAGCTAGCCGTTGGCGAACTCGAGGCACAACTCAACATCCGTCAGCCGGCGCTGCCCCAGCAGTTGGCGATGCTTCGTGAGAACGGTCTCGTGAGCGCACGACGCGATGGCAAGAACATCTTTTACACGGTAGCGAGTGCGCAGGCGCTTGCTGTCATGGCCGTGCTTTATCAGCAATTCTGTACGGATACCCGTGACGATCCGGCTCGCTGATCGCTTCACGGCGCGGCCGTCGACGAGAGCGAGCGACTTACACGCTGTGAATTGTTATGGCGCATGAAGTGACGCTGTAACACGCGAGCATATTCCGATGCATCACGATTGCGTAAGCTGCGATAAAGAAAGCACCTTTCATTCGTTGCTAGCTCAACGACAGGGACCGTATCCTCGTCAGGATTGTTCATCACCGAATATGCAATGACGCCTCCACTCCTGACCGACGAGCAACTCGACGAACGCTTCGAGCCGATCTATGACCGCATTGCGCAGGGCGCGATCGAACGCGAACAGCAACGCGCGCTCGCCCATGAACCCGTGCGATGGTTGAAGGACGCGGGCTTCACGGCGCTACGCGTGCCGCGCCGCTATGGCGGAGGCGGTGTCACGCTGCCGCAATTCTTTCGCCAGTTGAGCAAGCTGGGCGCGGCCGATTCGAATCTGCCGCAAATCCTGCGCGCGCATTTCGGTTTCATCGAATACCGCCTGGAAGATCGCGATGAAGCCCAGCGCGCGCGCTGGTTCGAACGCATCGCCGCCGGCGAGACGCTGGGCGCGGCGACTTCCGAGCGCACGGACAAGACGCATAACTCGGCGGTGCTGCGGCGCGACGCTTCGACCGGTGCGTTGCTTCTCGATGGCGAGAAGTATTACAGCACGGGGGCGCTTTATGCCGACTGGCTGAGCGTCGCGGCACACGACGACGAGTCGGATCTCACGCTCGTCATTGCGGCGAACAGCCCGGGCGTGAGCCGGCTGGACGACTGGGATGGCTTCGGCCAGCGCCTCACCGCGAGCGGCACCACGCGTTTCGAGAGCGTGCCGGTTACACCGGACGCGATCATTTCGCGCTATCGCGCTTCGGAGCCTCGCCGCAACTCGTCGCTCACCGCGTTCTATCAAACCGTTCATCTAGCCACGCTGGCAGGTATCGTGCAGGCGGTCTTGCGCGACAGCGTCGAGTTCGTGCAGGGACGCACGCGGACCTTCGGCGTGGCCGGACAATCGAGCCCGCGCGACAACCCGCTGGTGCATCGTGTGGTCGGCAGGCTCGCCAGCCTCGGCTACTCGACGCGAGCCATCGTCGATGCGGTGGCGCACGGGCTCGAACGCCTGCACGAACGTCGCGCAGAAGGTGAGGCGACCACTGACGAGTACATCGCGCTCGACATCGAAGCGTATGAGGCGCAGCAGATCGTCATCGAGCAGACGCTCGAGGCGACCACGCTGATGTTCGAAGTCGGCGGTGCGTCGGCGACCAGCGAAGCCCGGCGCTTCGATCGCCATTGGCGCAATGCACGCACGATCGCCTCGCACAATCCGGCGGGGCAGCGCGAAGCCGCAATCGGCAACTTCCATCTGAACGCGGCGCCGCCCGAGGAACGTTTCAGCCTTCCGCACGCGCGGCAAGCCGTCCCGGACGAAGCGGCGCAGAGCGTCGCGCAGGCATAGTCCGCATCCCCGCGCGCCCGGACGCTTGCCGCCGACCGCGGCGCCTGCCAACGCGATTCATCAGCACTGGAAAGCACCACGGCAGAGCCGATCATCCTGAACGCGTTCACGATGAACACGGCGTCGCATCTGAATTACGGTCTGTGGCGACATCCCGACGACGACGAGACCGGGCGCTACACGCACGTCGACCACTGGACCGACCTCGCAAAGTTGCTCGACGAAGGCGGCTTAGACACATTGTTCATCGCGTATGCCCTGCGTCTGCTCGACGTCTACGGCGGCAGTGCCGAGACGTCGCTGCGTACGGGTGCGCAATTGCCCGTCAACGACCTCGGTTGTCGAAGGCACGTGCGGCGCTGGCGGAATGCGCGGCGGACGGTCCGAAAACAAAGAGGCTAGATTTGCTGAAGGCACTACACAACCCATGTGTCGTGCGATCAATATGAGCGGTTTCTATGAATGCTTAACACGTACGGGCCTCAGTCAGGCAGACGGACCGCACCCGCTTCGGTGGATCCGATAGCGCTTCTCCTTGCCCGGACACCGGATGAAAGGCCGCTCCGTCGCGCGGGGCTCAACGCGCAGCAGGCAGCGTTAAACCAATGGGCCATCACTGGAATGATTCACAACGCTACATATTCATCGAAATAATCGTGCCGCCGCCTTCGAACTGACAGGGCAGCGGCCCGTGTCGCTGCTTAGAACAGGTGCTTGATACCGGCCGAGACCGCGACCTGATTCGACGTCGTCGAGGGTGACAGATAGCCGATGTCCGCGACGGCGTGGCGGCCCCACGAGTCGACGCCGCTGGCGTGCTGGTACGCCGCCGTCGCATACAGTTCGGTGGCCTTCGACAGCGAGTAGCCAGCGCCCACGTTCCACTGCTCGTAGCGCGCGCCGCCCAGACCGTTCAGGTTGCCGCCGTTCGTGTAATCGAATGACGTGCCGACGCGCAGGAACGGCGTGACCTGATAGCGAACGCTCGCGCCGACCGTATTGAACGACGCCGTGCCGCGGTAGTTTTGGGTGTTGAGCGAAGCGGTTGCCCCAAGATCGCGGTATTGCGTGTTGGACCAGGCGACGCCCAGGATGGCCGAGCCGATCGTCCAGGTGGAGGCCACGGCGATCGTCTGCTGTGTGCGGGCAGAGGCGAAGCCCGAAATAGCCGGGTTCGATTCCGGTGTGGTGGCGGAACCGGCGGAGCCGAGATTGTTGCCGGTGGCGCTCGCATTCGCATTCGTTCCGTAGAGCGAATTGTTCGGATTACGCGAATTGATGATCGACGCCGCAATCGCAAGGCTCGGCCCGGTATAGCTGAAGCCGGCGGACCAGTACTGGTTCTGCGTGAAGTTGCCGGCGATGCCGCCGAAGCTGTACTGCGCGCCGAACCGGAAGCCGCCGAAAGCGTCCGAACTGTATTTGACCGTGTTGTTGATACGGTGCGTGAAGTTCAGGTTGTCGTAGTCGGCCGGGTGGATCGCGAGATTGCCGAAGTACCAGGCGTAGAGCAGCGGCGACACATAGTCCACCGCGGCGTCGGACTGGCGACCGAGCGATGCGGTGCCGTAATTCGGTGCGCTGAGCCCGATCCAGGCCTGACGGCCGAACAGCGTGCCCCCCTGGCCGAGCGTGCCGTTGGCGACGCTGAAGCCGCTTTCGATCACGAACAGCGTCTTCAGGCCGCCGCCCAGGTCCTCGGTGCCTTTCAGGCCCCAGCGGCTCGAACTCGGGCCCGAGCTGCCGCTATCAAGCAAGGCGACCTGGCTGCCGCCGGTTGGTTTGCCACCGGCCGGCGTGGCGGCCGTCTGAACGTTGTTTACGTAAGTCACGTTGCCGGTGACGATACCGTAGAGGGTCACGCTGCTCTGGGCATAGGCAGCAAGGGGTGACAGTGCGATTGAAGTCAGGGCGAGAAGTATTTTTTTCATCGTAAATGGTTTTTCAATACACGACAGCTGCTGAAGGGCTGTTTCAAAATGGTGCAAAATTCATTAGTTCGCTATGCACTACGAACTAATAAATTGAAACGATTTAATAGATATTTGTTGCAGGTAATTCGCGCAACGGGGACCATTTTCCGGAGTAGTCGAAGCCGTGGTCAAGGCTAATACAGCGTCGTTATCGAACGATTTCTTATACTGTTATTTATCCGTGCAGCAATGCGAATGCGGATTTTGTGTATGACTTGAGCGAGGGTGGTCGCGTCTGCTGAATCAGTGAATGCGCGGCTCGGACACGTCTGCTGCTCGTCCGGGCCGCGTTCCGCATGCGTCCATGTACCTTGTTGAACTGGGGCCGCATTCAGTGCTGCACATTCTGCGTTGCCGCGCAAGAGACTGCTCGATGGCGTGGATGCGGCGATACAACACATTTAGATGATACGTCGCGGGGATTTTCGCGCCGCAAGGCCGTGATTTACCGCCTCGTCGGTGATATGCCGGTGGCGCGTAGCGGAGTCGAGGCACGACGTTTGTGCTGCCGGGCTGCTGTGCAGCTCACAACCGCACGCGCAGGATAGCCTCCGCGAACTCGACGAACCCGGCACCACCGGGACCACGTGTTATCCATCGCGGCGCGACCGGAAGCCCGGGCAGATAGTCGACCACCGTGCTGACACCCACCGTATGCCTGAAAAAACCGAACATCGGCGCGTCGTTTGTCGAATCACCGGAATAGGCAACAACCCTCGTGGCGGCTTCCGGCGTGGTGCCGAACGATCCGGCGAGAACGCGCAGCGACATCGACAGCTTGTCGTAGCCGCCAAGCCAGCCCAGCACCCATAGATTGTTGACTGTTGCGTCCGCGCCGGCGGCTTTCAGCGCCGCCACGATCCGGTCGTCCAGCGAAGTTCCCGTGCGTTGCCAGGCCAGGCTGGCAAGGCGGAACGCCTGGTCGTCCGCGATGCGGGCCTCGGGGATGGCCGCTTCAATACCTCTTGCGATGGAACTGAGCTGCGATTGCATTGCCGTCACGCTCTCCGCGTGAACCCACCAGGAGCGCTCGACGCCATGGCCGTTTGCCTCGCGCCTCATGAAGATGCCGCCGTTCTCCGCAATGACGCCATCCACGGGCCACATGCGGGCCATCTGATCGCACCATCCGGCGGGCGCCGCGGTGACCGGAATCACACGGATGCCTGCCGACTGCAATCGCTCGAGCGCGTTATAGGTTTGTGCGGCCAGCCGTCCACGATATGTCAGCGTTTCGTCCATGTCGGTGAAGACAAACTGGACACCGGAAAACTCGTGAAATGGCGCTGACGATAGCGGCTCCATAAGGGTCCCTGTGGCGACTAAATCTCCAATTATGAGGGACGCTGGACGCCTCGTCCAAAGGCGGATCACGCATTGCTTCGCCGATTGCGTGCTAAGGCACGCCTTCCGACGAGCGACCGGGCGTTCTACGCGCGAAGGCGTTGCCTAGCGACGTCTCTGGGAAAGCTCGTGTACCCCATAGACCGCTGCAATCACGCCCAGAAGTATGGCGGTGACGGCAAGCGATTGACGCGTCTGCCCTGCCGACGTCGCGGCCGTCGCATGACACCACAGGCCCACGCCAGTTACCGAAAGCAGGAGGCCGAAGGCGAGGGCCCATAACGGAGCCGCCGTACGCGAATGTAGTTTATGTGAGAGTTTCATTTGTCATACCCCATACACCGATGCTTCCTGCCAGTCCCGTCGCTGCAGTTTCCCCCGGCTGACGTTTAATAGCGTACGTGGCGGAACTCCTGTCGACAAGTGGAACAAAATTCTTTAGCACCGTCGCATGGAACGCCGCGCCCATCGGAAACGGAACTTTAGACTATAGAAACCGATTGCGAGCACGCCAAATGATCGATTCGCCAATGCAACCCACGTGCGTGCTGAAGAGCGTCCGTCAATTCCTTCGTTGCACGCGTTGTGGTGCCGATGGTTTGATGTTCTCCACCCTTGACCACGGAGGACGCAATGAGCACGGTACTGGAGCAGCCCCAATCGCAAGCCGGAGATCATCAGGACCTGCGCGTGCGTCGCTACAAGCCGTTGATCGGCGCGGTGATCGAGAATGTCGATCTCTCCGGGCCGTTGAGCGAAGCGAATCGGCAAACGCTGCGTCAGGCACTCGTCGAACACGGCGTGATTTTTTTTCGTGAGCAGACGCTGTCGCCCGAACAGCATGTGGCGCTCGCGCGCATTTTTGGCAATCCCATCCGCAAGAACATCTATTTGCCTGCTGTGGCGGGCTTTCCCGAGATCGAGGTCATCGCCCACAGCGAAAAGACGCGTTCGGGCGGCACGGACAACTGGCACGTCGATGTTTCCTGGCAGCATCAGCCACCCAAGGCCACGGTTCTCCACGCCCAGGAAATTCCCGAAGGGGGTGGCGGCGACACGATCTGGTCCTCGTCGGCGGCGGTCTACGACTTGCTGGATGCCGATCTGGCCCGCTACTTCGAGAAGCTGACCGCGGTGAATACCTTTATCGCCTCGCCGAAGAAGGGCGCCCTCTCCGAACTGCTGAGCGGCTACGACATTCCGGAAGGCAGCGAGGAAAACAGCGTGGAAGCGGGGCTTGCGCGCGTGCGCGACGCGGCGCAGAAGTATCCGCCAATCGAAGTGCCGGTCATCAAGACCCACCCTGAGAACGGCCGCAAGCTCGTGTTCGTCAACGAAGGCCACACGAGTCACTTGCTCGGTGTTTCAAAAACGGCCAGTCAGAGTCTGCTGAATTACCTGTACGACCTCATCAAGACGCCCGAAGTCCAGGCGCGCTTCGAATGGCGGCAGGGCGATGTCGCGATCTGGGACAACCGCCAGGTGCAGCATTACGCGGCGCGCGACTACGGATCGGCACGGCGGCGCATTCATCGCGTCACGCTCAAGCACGACGGCGTCTTCTAGGAAGCATGGTCCGCGCCTACAAGGAACCCCCGCATGAAACGCAGTTTCTCCCCTTATATGAAACGTTTCGCCATCCTTCATATTGCAGCGATGCTGGCGGCTGCGGCGTCGGCGCCATCGTTCGCGCAGACGCCGGAGAAGCAGGAGCTGCGTTATCAGGGCTGGGCGAGCAAAGTGCTGTATCCCGAACTGGCCGAGGACCTCGGCTATCTCGCGCCCATCAAGCTCAAATGGGTAGGTAACACGACGAGCGGACCTCAGGACATTCAGGCGGCTGTGACGGGCGACGTCGATTTCGGCGGTGCGTTTAACGGTTCGATCGTCAAGCTGGTTGCGGCGCACGCGCCCGTGAAAGCTGTGATTTCGTATGTCGGCACCGACAAGGAAACCAATGGCGGGCTGTTCGTGCTCGACGACAGTCCGATCAAGGGGCCACGTGACCTGATCGGGCGCCGCATTGGCGTGAACACGCCCGGCGCTTACGAGCAGTATGCGGTGACCGCGTATCTGCAGAAGGCCGGCGTTTCGCAGGCCGACATCGACAAGGTGGTGTTCGTCGCGGCGCCGCCCGTGAATCTCGCGCAACTGCTCAAGCAGAAGCAGCTCGATGCCGTGTTTCTGGAAGATATCCTGAAGGACAAGGAACTCGCCCAGGGCGGGGCACGCCTGCTCACGACTGACTACCAGCTCTTCGGTTCGTTCGGGTATGCGAGTTATCTCTTCACGGATCGATTCATCGCGCAGAACCCGAATACAGTGCGCAAATTCGTCGAAGGCACGGCGCGCGCCATCGAATGGACGCGGAACACGCCGCGCGCGGAAGTCGTCGCGCGGTTGCACAAGATCATCGAGGCGCGCCATCGCAATGAAGACGCCACCATCGTCAATTACTGGAAGTCGCCGGGCGTGGGCGGCAAGGGCGGCCTGATTGTCTCCGACGACTTCACGACCTACATCGACTGGTACGTGAACAACGGCGTGCTGAAGGCCGGGCAGGTGAAGCCGGGCGACATCTATTCGAATCAGTTCAATCCGTTCAACCAGCGAGTCGCGAGCCAGTGAGGCGGCGTCATCACGCGAGGAAAGCGCAATGAGTGCATCGATCAGCGTGCGCAACGTGGTTAAAGCGTTTCATCTGAACAGGCGCGGGCATTTCGTCGTGCTCGACGATGTTTCGTTCGAGGTAGCGGCTGGCGAGTTCGTCGCACTGGTGGGGCCGAGCGGCTGTGGCAAGACTACGCTGCTCGACCTGATCGGCGGACTCACTCAGGCCGATCGCGGCAAGATACTGATAGGCGGACGCGAGATCGACGGGCCGGGACTCGATCGCGGCATAGTCTTTCAGCAGTACGCGCTCTTTCCCTGGAAAACTGCGCTCGGCAATATCGAATTCGGCCTGGAAGCGAAAGGGATCGCGAGGCGTGAGCGCACCGAGCGCGCGAGGCGCTTTCTCGATCTCGTCGGGCTCGGCGCGTTCGCCGACCGCTATCCCCATGAACTCTCCGGCGGCATGAAGCAGCGCGTGGCGATTGCACGTGCGCTGTCCTACGAACCCGACGTGCTGCTAATGGACGAGCCGTTCGCGGCGCTCGATGCGCAAACGCGCGAAAGCCTGCAGGACGAACTGTTGCGCATCTGGCAGCGCACGGGCACAACCGTCGTCTTTATCACGCATTCGATCGACGAAGCGATCTATCTGGGCCAGCGCGTGCTCGTGATGACAGCTGGACCCGGGCGCGTCACCCACACGCTGCCCGTGCATGTGCCTCGCGGCGATCTTTCGGAGGACATCCGTTCGACGCCGGAATTCGTGCGCCTGCGCCATGAAATCTGGCAACTAATCCGGCAACGTCGCGGCAACGCGCAATGGCAGGTCGCACAGGCGGCGTGAGGAGAATCACCATGAGTACGTTGTCCGTTGAATCGAAGCGGGGCATGTCAGCGTCGACCGTTTGGCTGGCAGCCTGGCGGGCCGCGCGCGGCAGCGTCGCCGTGGTCGCGTTTCTCGCGCTCTGGGAAGTGCTGCCGCGGGCGGGATGGGTAGACCCCGTTTTCCTGCCGCCATTCTCGACAGTGCTGCATGCGTTGTTCGAAATGGCCGTATCGGGCGAACTGGGCGCGAACCTGCTGGCGAGCGCCGTGCGTGCAGCAAGCGGTTTCGCGATCGCCGTGGCGCTCGGCGTGCCGTTGGGCCTCCTGATCGGCTGGTATCGCACGCTCGGGGACCTGCTCAACCCGTTGCTGGAGATTTTTCGCAACACGGCGCCGCTCGCGCTGCTGCCGGTGTTCGTGCTCGTGCTCGGCATGGGCGAGACGTCGAAGATTTCGATGGTGGTCTATTCCTGCATCTGGCCCGTCGTGCTCAATACGGTGAGCGGCGTGCGCAACGTCGACGCATTGCTGATCCGCTCGGCGCGATCGATGGGGCTCGGCCCGCTTCGTCTGTTCGTGAAGGTCGTGCTGCCCGCATCGGTGCCTGCCGTATTCACGGGCATTCGCGTGGCGGGCGCGTACTCGATACTCGTGCTGATTGCAGCCGAGATGGTGGGCGCGAAGGCGGGATTGGGCTATCTCGTGAACTACTCCCAATACACGTTCGAGATTCCGAAGATGTACGCGGGCATCGTCACGCTCGCCGTACTCGGCCTCGCGTTCAATCACGCCGTGGTGTTCGTCGAACGGCGCCTCACAGCGTGGCAAGTTATTCGTTAAGGATGGGGCAATGATGAATCGAAGCGGAGCGGTAACGGCGTCGTCCGCGCAGGCATGGTACGACGCTGACGTTCTCGTGATCGGCGGCGGTCCGGCTGGCGCGTGGGCGACCATAGGCGCGTCGGCGCGCGGCGCGAAGGTGGTGCTCGTCGACAAGGGCTTTTGCGGCACCTCGGGCGCCACTGCGCCTTCGGGAACCGGCGTGTGGCACGTCGCCCCGGAGGAGAGTGCGCGCGAGTTCGCGAAGGCGAGCCGCTACAAGCTGGGCGGCGAGCTTGCCGAGCACGCGTGGATGGATCGCGTGCTCGAACAAACGTGGATCAACTGCGAGCAACTCGCTCAATGGGGCTATCCGTTTCCTGTCGACAATGCGGGCATCGAGAGGCGCACCTCCCTGCAAGGCCCCGAATATATGCGCCTGTTGCGCAAGCAGGTCAAAGCCAGCGGCGCGCGCATTCACGACCATAGTCCCGCGCTCGAACTGCTGATCGACGAGCGCGGCGTAGTCGCGGGCGCGAAGGGTGTGCATCGTCAAACGGATGAAACGTGGATCGTGAAAGCCGGCAGCGTGATCATTGCGACCGGCGGCTGTGCGTTCCTCAGCAACGCGCTGGGCTGCAACGTCTTGACGGGCGATGGTCAGTTGATGGCGGCCGAGGCGGGCGCATCGTTTTCGGGCATGGAGTTTTCGAACGCCTATGGGCTGGGGCCCGCGTTTGCGTCGGTGACGAAATCGCTGTTCTATACGTGGGCGACGTTCTACGACGAAGCGGGCAGCGTGATCGAAGGCGCGGGCTCCTCGCATGGCCGCGGCGTGATCGCGAAAACGCTCGAAACGCAGCCAGTATACGCGTGCCTCGATCGAGCCGATGAAGATATCCGCGCATGGATGCGTCACGCCCAGCCTAACTTCTTTCTGCCGTTCGACCGGCGCGGCATCGACCCCTTCACGCAGCATTTTCCCGTGACCCTGCGGCTGGAGGGCACGGTGCGCGGCACAGGCGGCCTGCATCTCGTCGACGAAACGTGCGCGACGTCGGTGGAGGGTCTTTACGCGGCAGGCGACGCGGCCACCCGCGAGCTGATCTGCGGCGGCTTCACGGGCGGCGGCAGTCATAACGCGGCATGGGCAATGTCGTCGGGATTCTGGGCCGGGGCCGGCGCTGCTGATTACGCCCATGAGCGAAGGTCGGCGCGCACCGCACGCCGACTCTATGAGGCGGGAACCGTGGCATTGCGCGATGGCGCGAGCCCGGCCACCTTCGACAGCGAGGCCGTGATCCGCGCGGTCCAGCAGGAGGTCTTTCCCACGCAGCGCAACTGGACGCGCCGCGCCGATCTGCTCGAAGACTCCCTCGCGCGGCTCGACGCGCTATGGCGCCACGTGAGCGGTGCCCGCGCGGCGCCTGGCGCGCGCGCGGCCGTGCGTGCGCGCGAAGCCGCGGCAATGCTGGCGAATTCGCGTTGGATGTATCGCAGCGCGTTGCAGCGCAAGGAGACGCGCGGCATGCACCGGCGGCACGAGTACGCCGCCGCCGACCCGGCGCAGCGTCACCGGCTGTTGAGCGGCGGGCTCGACGAGGTGTGGGTCGAGCGCGTGTGTGGTGTAGCCAGCGTGGGGGCGGCCGCGTGATCGAGATCGTCGATTCGTCGCTTTGCACGGGCTGCAATATCTGCGTGCGCGCGTGCCCGACCAATGTGTTCGATGCCGTGCCGGATGGCGTGCCGCGCATCGCGAGGCAGGAGGATTGCCAGACCTGTTTCATGTGCGAGCTCTATTGCCCGGAAGACGCGCTCTTCGTCGCGCCGGAGCCTGCACCGTGCCCGGAACTCAACGTGGACCCGGCGCTGGTGGGGAGCTATCGCCGCGCGGTGGGATGGGGCCGCGGCCGTCAGGCTACGGCAGCCGAGGACGCGAGTTATGAGCTGTTGGCGCGTGCGCATTGAGCGCCAGAGGCAGCGAAAGACGCGTGCCAAGCAGTGCGCGCGTATGGTGATGCCGTGGGTCGGCGAATAGCGCGTCCGTGCTCGCGTTTTCGACGATCTCCCCGGCGTACATGACGAGCGCTCGTGCGCAGAGGATGCGCACGACGTCGAGATCGTGCGAAATGAAGAGCATGGCCATGCCGTGACGCTCTCGCAACTGGTCGAGCGTGCGCAGGATGCCGGCCTGGACCGACACATCGAGCGCGGCCGTCGGTTCGTCGAGGATGAGCAGGTCCGGCTCGCTCGCAATCGCGCGCGCGAGGCCCACGCGGGCGGCTTCGCCGCCCGAAAGCTGATGCGGGCGCAACGCGAGCCGCGAACGCGGCAACTCCACGTTGTGCGCGAGCGCGAGAACGCGTTCGCTTACCTCCGCACGGGAGCCAAAGCGTGGCGGCAACGCTGCCACGATGGCGTCGAAGGCGCTGGCTCGCGGATCGATGCTGTCTCGCGCGTCCTGGAACACGAGCTGGATGCGCCGCCGCCATGCGGCGCGCGCGCTGCGTCGCGCCGGCGTCGCGGCGATGTCCTCGCCCTCGAAGCGGATCGTGCCTTCGTCGGGATCGTCGAGACGCGCGAGCAGGTTCGCGAGCGTGGACTTGCCGCTGCCCGACTGCCCGATCAGGCCGAGCGTTTCGCCGCGCGCAAGCTCGAACGAGACGCGCTTGACCGCCACTTGCGATCGATAGTGTTTGGTCAGGCCGGCAACTTCAAGCATGGCAATCCGTCAGGGGCAGGGTGGAAAGCGCGTCGGCCGACGCAGGGTGCCAGCATCGAAGGTGTCCGCCGCCGGTCGTTTCGACGACGGGCGGCGCCGCCTCGACGCATTGCGGAGTGGCATTCGCGCAGCGCGCGTGAAAGCGACAGGTGGCCCGATCGATGTGTGCGAGTTCGGGAAGCTCGCCCGGCACGCCCCGCAATTTCCCGAGCGTGGAGACGAGCGCCGGCGTTGCGCTGATGAGCGCGCGCGAGTAGGGGTGGCGCGCGTTGCGCAAAAAGTCGCGCGACGGCAGCACTTCAACGAGTTGACCCGCGTGCATGACCGCGACGCGATCGCTGTGATGAAGCGCCGCACCCAGATCGTGCGTGATCAGGAGCAGCGCCATGCGGCGTGCGCGCCGCAACTCGCCAATGAGTGTGAGCACCTGGGACTGCGTCACGGCGTCGAGGCCGGTGGTCGGTTCGTCCGCGACGAGTAGCGCGGCCTCGCGTGCGAGCGCGAGGGCAAGCGATACGCGCTGGCACAGGCCGCCCGAAAGCTCGTGCGGCCAGGCACGCAAATAGCGTTGCGCGGGCGACATCGCGACCTGTTCGAGCAGTTGCACCGCACGCTGCGCGCGCGCCCGGCGGGGCACGCGCATGGTTCGCAACACGTCGTCGAATTGCTGCCCGATGCGCCGCACGGGATTGAGCGCGGCGCGCGGATTCTGGAACACCATCGCTGCGGCTGGCGCACCGTCGCGTATTTCATGCCATCGCAGCGCGCCACCGCTCGCGTGCAGCGCGGGCGGCAGCAGGTTCATCACGGCAAGCGCGGTGAGTGACTTGCCCGAGCCGCTCTCGCCGATCAACGCCACGGCTTCGCCGCGCGCGATACGCAGGTCGATGCCTTCGATCAACGCGTGCGTGCGACCGTGCGAGGCGAGTTCAATCCGCAGGTTGCGAATCTCCAGCAGAGAGTCAGTGACGGTTGATGGATCGGTCATCGTGAACGAGGGTCGAAAGCGTCGCGCAAACTGTCGCCTGCGCCGTTGAGCAAGAACACGGCCAGCGCGAGCGCGAGGCTCGGGAACGTGGCGAGCCACCATTGACCCGTCATCATGTACGGCGCGCCTTCGCCGACGAGCACGCCCCATTCGGCCGCGGGCGGCCGCACACCCATGCCGAGAAACGAGAGGCCCGCGCTATTGGTCATCGCCCAGCCCAGGTTCACGGTCATCTGTGCGCATAGCGCAGGCAGTGCGCCGGGCAGGAGGACGCGCAGCAGGATCTTCGTATCGCTCCAGCCGAAGAGTCGGGCGGCGTGCACGTAGTTTGCCTCGCGGCGTGCGGCGATCTCGGCGCGCGCGAGGCGGGCGTAGAACGGAATGTTGATGAGCGCAGTCGCGAGCACCACACTGCTCACCGAATTGCCGAGCACGGCAACGAGCGCTAGCGCGACGACGAACAGGGGAAACGCCATGAACACGTCCACCACACGCTGCAGCAGCCGGTCGATGCGCCCGCCCGCGAGGCCGGACGCGGCGCCAAGCACGCTGCCCGCGAGCGCCGCAATGCCGACGGCGCCGAGCGCGATCGACAGATCGAGCCGCGTGGCGACCACGACCCGTGCGAACAGATCCCGGCCGATCGCATCGGTGCCGAACCAGTGTGCGAGCGAAGGCGGCGCGAGCATATGCGCGACATGGGGCGCGGTCGGATCGGCGACGAACGAGGGGCCCGCGAGTGCGACGGCGAGCAAGGCCGCGGGCGGCACGAGCGCGCGCAGTTTGCGTCCACCCGCGTGGCTCCATCGCTGCGCGAGGAAGCTCAGCTTGACGGCGATGCGCGCCGGTGCGCGACGAACGAGCGTGGCGAACATCAGGCGACCCTCGCGCGCGGGTCGATCCACTGAATCAGCAGATCGACGATGAGATTCAGCACCGCGAATGCGATCGCGACGAACAGTACGAAGCCTTGAAGCGGTGCATAGTCGGCGTTGTTCAGCGCGTCGAGCGCGTAGGAGCCGATGCCCGGCCACGCAAAGATCTTTTCGACGATCACGTTGGCCGCGAGCATGTACGAGAACATCATGCCGGACGCCGTGATGATCGGCGCCGCGACCGGCGCGAGCGCGTAAGTCCACAGCACCTTTGCCCGCGAGAGACCGAGGCTGCGCGCGCTGCGCACCGGGTCGGCGGCGAGGCCCGCGAGCAGCGCCGAGCGTGTGATGCGCACGAGCGGCGGCAAGCCGAAGATGGCCATCGAGATCGCGGGCAACACGAGCCGGCGCAACGCATCGAGGGCGGCTTGCACGTCGCCGCTCAGCCATGCATCGACGAAGACGAAGCCTGTGCGTTCGGGCGGCGGCGCGAGCAATGCGTCGAGGCGGCCGGTCGGCTCGGGCGCCCAGCCGAGGCGGTAATAGAACACATAGACGAGCAGCAATGCAACGAAGAAGGTCGGCAGGCAGCTACCGGCGCTCGAGACGGCGCGGGCAAAGCGGTCGATTGCCGTGTCGCGCGCGCAGGCCGCCGCGACGCCAAGCGGGATGCCCGCGAAGATGGCCAGCAGGAAGCCGCTCACGGTCAATTCGAGCGTTGCCGGCAGGCGCGCCAGCAGTTCGTCGAGCACCGCGCCGCCCGTCGTGAACGAGCGCCCCCAATCGCCGTGCGCGAGTCCGTTCAGCCAGTGCCAAAGCTGCCCGGGCATCGAGGCATCGAGGCCCAGATGGCGGCGGATTTCGGCGAGCCCGCGCGCGTCGGACTGCATGCCTGAGGCGAGCTGCGCGGCGGGATCGCCGGGCAGCAGGCGCACGAGCACGAAGGTGAAGACGGCCGCCGCCAATACCACCGGTACCGTGGCCGCCACGCGGACCGAAACGCGCTTGAAGAAAGCGAAGGACATGGTGCGGCGGCGCTACGCGCGCGAGAGCGTTCGGAAATCCACCTGGCCGTGGATGTAGTAGGTGAAGCCGCGCAGGTCGTCGCGCGTGGCGACGTCGAATGCGGGCTGCCACAGCGGTATCAGCGGTACCTGTTCGGTAACAAGCTTCGCGGCGTCGCGCATCAACTGATCGTAGCGGCTCGTGTCGCTTTCCCATCGCGCGGCGTCGGTGAGGCGCACGAGCGCAGGGCTGTCGAACGATCCGAAGTTCCAGCGCCAGTCGCCTTCGAAGAAGATCCGGTAGTAGTAGTCGGGGGCGTTGAACCAGGCCGACGACGAATCGATGAAGAAACCGAGCCGCTTGTCGGTTTGCAACTCGCCCCATTGCGCGCCCGACGATTTGTCGAGCGCCACCTGCACGCCGATCGCCTTCAGTGCGTCCTGGATTAGCAGCGCAGCGGGTTCGGCAATGGCGGCGTCCGTCGCGTTGTAGCTCAGCGTGGTCTGGAAGCCGTCGGGGTGGCCCGCTTCCTTGAGCAACGCGCGTGCGCGTTCGACATTCGTCGCGTAAGGGTAGCGCTGCGGCCACGCGGCCGACGGCGCTGTACCCGCCGCCGCGCCGAACAGCGGTGCGCCCTTGCCGTGATTGACGCCGTCGAACAGCGATTCATAGGGCAGCGCGTAGGCGATGGCCTGACGCACCTTTACCGAGTCGAACGGGGCCAGCCGGGTATTGAACGCGACGAAGCGGAACGTGTTGGTGACCGGAATCGACAGTGCCGCGACGCCGGCTTTCCCTTCCAGGGAGGCGAATTCACGCGGGGGCAGTTGCAGCACGATGTCCGCATCGCCACGCTGCAGCGCGGCGAGCCGGTTCGAAGCGCTGGGTACGGCCTGGACGATGGCGCGCCGGACGAACGGCAAGTCGCCGCTGCGCCAGCCGTCGAAGCGCTCGTAGGCGACCTGCTGTTGACTCTGCCACGCGGCCAGCCGATACGCACCGCCGCCCGCCGGATGACTGCGCAACCAGTTGGTTCCCCACGGATCGCCGGTCTCGGCATGCGACTTCACCTCCGTCGCGTTCAGCACCGAAGCGAAGGTCAGCGCGAGGTTGGGCAACGCGTAGCGGTCTGCGTGCGGCAGATCGATGCGCAGCGTGTGGGGGTTGACCACGACGAACTGCGCGGGATCGGTGAGCGAGCCGGTTGCAAGCTGGCGCTTCGACGCGGGCAGGCTCACCGCGCGGTCGAGCGACCATTTGACGTCGTCGGCGGTGACGGGGCGGCCATCGTGGAAGGTCGCGTCACGCCGCAAATGAAACGTGAGGCTGCGGCCGTCTTGCGTCGACTGGAACGATTCGGCCAGTTCGCCCTTCAGGTGGTCGTAGTCGTAGCGCCAGGCGTCGTGTTTGCGCGCGCTCGCGGAGTCGAGCAATCTGCGATCGAAGCTGACGAGGCGGTCATAGATGTTCGTGAAAAGCCCGAGCGATTCGCGGGAAACGCCGTCGCCGTGCGGGTCGAGCGAATTGCCGATGCCCTCGGCGAGCACGCGGACAATTTCACGGCGCTGCGGCGTGGGCACGGACGTGGGCACGGCGCTGGCGGGCGCGGCGGCGAGCCCGGTGAATCCTGCGCCCGCGGCGAGGCCCGTGCCGATCAGGAAGCGGCGTCTGGTGAGCGTTGTCATGTTCGTCTTGCTGTCGTCGTTTGAAGGGGCTTCACGCGCGTGGCGCGTGCGAAGCGTGCAGGTGATGCGGTGGATACCTCAGACCGAAGCGTGGCGTGCGGGCTCGGTGCCGTTGAGCCAGTGCGCGCCGACGACGTTGTATTTCCAGCGCACCGGATCATGCACGGTATGCGTGCGCGCGTTGCGCCAGTGCCGGTCGAGCGCGTAGCTGCGCAATGTCGATTGACTGCCGCCGAACTCGATCAAGGTGGTCGATGCGTCGAGTGCGAGTTCGGTGGTCATGATCTTGGCCTCGGCCACGGCGATGGAGGCCGCGGAGACGGCGGCGGCTTCGCCCGCCGGCGCGTCGCGCGCGGCGTCGAGGGCTTGGCCCGCGCGCGTGAGCAGGCCTTCGGCCGCGTGCAGGCGCACGATCAGCGCGCCGACCTTGTTGAGCGTGAGCGGATCTTCGCTCGCGTGTACGGCGCCGCTATCGGCCCACGGACGCGCCTTGTTGCGCAGCCAGAAGCGCAGGTCTCGCAGCGCGGCGCGCGCGATGCCCAGATCGATGGCCGCATGCAGCAACTGCGCGAACGGCCCGTGGATCGTGGGGGGCGAAAAAAGACGGTCGCGCGGCAACACGTGCAGCGCGTCCACGTGAACGTCATCGAGAAGTACCGTGCCGCTGGCCGTCGTGCGCTGGCCGAAGCCGTCCCAGTCGTCGATCACCTGCAGGCCCGGGCTGTTCCTGGGCACATAGGCGAGCCATTGATGGCCATCGTCGTCGACGGCGGCAACAGGCACCCAGTGCGCGAAGAGCGCGCCTGTGGAGTAAGCCTTGCGCCCGTTCAGGCGCCATGCGCCGCCGCTGCGCACGAGGCGGGTGTGCATGGTTTTCGAATCGGCGGTGCCCGTTTCGGACACGGCGTTGCCGAAACGCCTGCCGGCCAGGGCCTCGCGAAAGAACAGCGCCTGCTGCGCATCGTTGCCGATGAGGCGCACCGCGTCGACGAGACAATAGTGATTTTGCGGGATCTGTCCGATGGCGGGATCGGCTTCGGACACGACGGCGAGCACCTCGGCGAGCGTGACATGCGAGACGGCCGCGCCGCCGTGGCTGCGCGGCACGGTGATCCCCCACAGGCCGGTGCGCGCGAAGGCTTCGATTTCTTCGTGCGGCAACGCGCGCTCGCGGTCGCGATCCGCCGCGCTGCCGGCGATCGAGTCGGCAAAGCACCGGGCCGCTTCGAGCGCGGCGGTATCGCCGGCGATGACGGTGACTTCGGTTGCGTGCGCAGCGATGCCGTGCCGGGTAATCGTTTCGGTTGTCACAGGAAGTCCATGTCGAGATGAGCGTACCGTCAGGCGTCGCTGTGCGCGCGGCCCGGATGATTGGCAGGCAGCCGCGTGCGACCTTGCCCAAACAGTTTTTCGCGGTACGTGCCGGGCGCATAGGCTGTCTTGAAGCGGCCGCGCGTTTGCAGTTCCGGAATCACGAGCCGTGCGATGTCCGCAAAGCATTGCGGCGTGACGGTGCGCACCAGATTGAATCCGTCGATGCCGGCGCGATCCGCGAAATCGATCAGCCGGTTCGCGACCTCGGCCGGATCGCCCACGATGGGCTCGAAGCGGCCGCCCAGCGGCGCTTGCGCAAGCAGGCCGCGCACGGTCACGGGCTCGCCCGCGCGTGACAGACCGGCAACGGCCGATTGAATGCCGTTGCCGGCGGCGGCGGTAATGGGTTCGTCGAGTCCGTAGCGCGAAAAGTCGATACCGGTCGCGCTCGCAAGCTGCACGAGTGCGGCCAGCGGCTGCGCGTGGCGGCGGTAGGACTCGTAGCGCTCGAGCGCCTCGCTGCGCGTTTGCGCAACCACGACGACGACGCTCGTGAAAAGCCGCACGTCCTCGCGCGAGCGTCCGTGACGCATCAGGTGCGCCTCAAGCGCGCGCGCATGAGCGGCCGTCGCGTCAAGGCCGTGATTGGGCAGGAAGATGCACTCGGCGTGGCGCACGGCGAAGTCCATGCCGCGCGCCGACGCGCCAGCCTGATACAGCACGGGCGAGCGCTGAGGTGACGGTTCGCTCAGATGGATGGCCTCGAACGGATGCCAGGGGCCGTCGTGCCGGATGGTGCGAATCTTCGCGGGATCGGCGAAGCGGCCGGTGGCGCGATCGCGCAGCACGGCGTCGTCGGCCCAACTGGTTTCCCAGAGCCGGTAGAGGCCTGCCAGGTAGTCGTCAGCGCGTTCGTAGCGCTCGTCATGACCGATTGTCCCGCCGGCGCCGCTTGCGCGCGCCGCGCTGTCGAGAAAGCCGGTCACGATGTTCCAGCCAATGCGGCCGCGGCTCAGATGATCGAGTGTCGAGAAACGCCGCGCCAGCAGATAGGGCGGCTCGACTCCCGTTTGCGCGGTGAGGCCGAACGAGAGATGCTCGGTGACGGCCGCCATCATACTCACGACCGGAACCGGATCGTTCACGGGTGTTTGAATGGCGTGTGCGAGCGCGGCTTCCGGGCCACCGCCGTAGACGTCGTACACGCCGAGCGCATCCGCGAGAAAGAGCCCGTCGAACATGCCTTGTTCGAGCACGCGCGCAAGTTGCAGCCAGTACGCGGCGTCGGTGTAGCGCAGGGCGGTGTCGTCGGGATGCGTCCAGAGTCCGTGCGACAGATGACCCGGCGCGTTCATGTCGAACGCGTTCAACAGCAGGTGACGCGGTTCAGCCGGGCTGCTCAAAACGGACGGCTCCCCGCAAGGCTGATGCGCTTGAGGACGCGCCGTTCGCCGGAGTCGAAATCGTCGCGGCCGTGCAGGGTGGCCTGGTTATCCCAGAACACAATATCGCCAACGCTCCAGCGGTGCCGGTAGGCGAATCGCGGCGAGAGGATATGGGCCCGCAAGGCCTCGATGAGTTGCGCGCCTGCGCCCGGCTCGTAGTCGACAAGCTCGACTTCGGTGCGCGCGCCCAGATAGATCAGGCGGCGGCCGCTTTCAGGGTGCGTACGCACGAGCGGGTGATCGATGAACGGACGCAGCGGCTCGATGCCGGGATGCCGATAAAGCGGAATGCCTTCCGGCAGCGGGTGTTTGCGCCGAAGGAACGGGTTGTACGTGATGAGCCGCAGGCCGTTGATTTGCGAGCGAAGATCGGCGGGCAACGCGTCGTACGCCGCCGCGAGGTTGTACCAGGTCGTGTCGCCGCCGTTCTCCGGCACTTCGAGCGCATAGAGCAGCGAGCCCGACGAAGGTTGCGGCGTCCAGTGGTGATCAGAATGTGCGGGTAGCTCGATGTTGCCGAGCACGCCGTCGTCGACATTCGAGACGAGCACGATGTCCGGGACGGTGCCGTCGTCATGCGAGCCGAGAACGGGCGCATCGCGGGGCGGCACGTAGACGGAGCCGAACCACGACGCGAGCCGTCTGAAGGCCGTGTCATCGAGTTGCTGGTTCTTGAAGATGAGAATGTGGTGGTCGCGCAGCGCCTGCTTGAGCGCAAGGATCTGCGCCGCGCTCACGGCACTTGCCCCGTCGAAGCCGTTCACTTGCGCGCCGAGCAGTGCATCGAGCGGAGCGATCGTGAAGGCGTCCGCCCGTGACCCGTTGGTCGAGATGTCTGTCATATCGATGGAATTGGCGCGTCGTTTGTTGATTAGGTATACGACGTAATTGGAGAAAGTCGAGTGTAAGTTCGCGCGAATCGGAACTGGAAATTATTTTTTTGTATAAATAAAGAACGAACAGGAGCGCGCTTATGGCTTATTGGTGTATTCGTCGATATTGCGCGATGCGACGACGCAGGCGTGTTGATATGGATGTTTTTACGCCGATCTGCGCGAACGTAGATGAGGGGCTTCGATATATATTTTGTGGTTGCTCGTGCAACCATATTGACGAAGCCGTGGTGGCGAGAAGGCGCATCGCGGATACGCCTTCGGGAACTGTCAGCGAAGCGCGATCGGCGCGTCGTTTGCGCGACGCGCGTCCTCAAGAAGCGGCTTGCCGGGGCCGGCCAGCCATTCGTCGAAGCGAAGAAGCGGACCGAACTCGCGGTCGAGTGCCCGGATATCCGCGTGGCCGGTGAGCCGATCTTCGTCAATCAGGCTCGCCAGTCGGCCAAGGAACGGGTCCTGTTCCAGCAGACTGTCCGCAAAGCGGTGATAGGCGATCGGTGTGCCTGCGGCGCGGCTAAGGCTTTCCCGCAGGCGCGCGGCGGTGAGTTCGTCGCCCGCGATTTCGATGGTCCGTCCAACGTAGCGTTCCGGCGCAGAGAATATCGTGGCGACGATCTTGCCGATGTCTTGCACGGCAATGATCTGTCCGCGTTGCTCCTCGCGAAGGAAGAACGTGAAGATGTCCTTGTCTAGACCCATGCCCGGCAGCATCAGCATCTCCATGAATCCGGCGGGACGCACAATTGTGCTGTTCAGATCAAGACGACGGATGTGCGCTTCTATCTCCGATTTGCTGTCGAAATGACCCATTCCGGTCTTTTCTTCGCCGGCCGCATTGACCGACGTATAAACCAGGTGCTCGACACCCGATTCCAGCGCAATGTCCGCAATGGCCTTGCCGTAGCGGATTTCCTCCTCGTCGGACACCCCGTACACTGCGCCTTGCCCTGAGCTTGGCTGCACGCTGAAGACGCCATAAATGTCTTTCATCGCGCGTCGGATCGACGCGCTGTCCGCCAGGTCGCCCACCGCCATATCCGCGCCTAGCGAAGCCAGCGACTTCGCTCTGGCGCTGGCAGGATCGCGGACGAATGCCCTGACTGCCCATCCATTCGCCCTGAGCGCGGAGGCGACCGCTCCTCCCTGTTGTCCCGTTGCGCCGAACACGAGCACGGGGTTCCCGCCGACACGGTTCCTGGAGACCGGGCCGCCGGTTTTCGGATTGACTGACATGTTCACTCTCCTCGTTATCAGAGGTGATTCATGGTATAGATTTGAAACCTGAATGCAATTACGCACCTGAACGCTACCAGGTACCCCGGAGGATCCCATGTCCGCGTCATCCCATGAAGACCTCGAACTGAATCGCTTCGTGCTTGAAGAGATCACGAGCAAGTGGTCGCTGCTGGTTCTCGATTGCCTCTGCAGTGGCCCGATGCGATTCAACGCGCTGCGCAGGGCGAACGAAGGCATTACGCAGAAGTCGCTGACGCAATGCCTGCGCCGCCTGGAATTTAACGGCTTCATCAAGCGGACGGTCGTCAGTACCGCTCCGGTGGCCGTGACCTACGAAATCTCGCAACTGGGGCGCTCGCTCGAACCACATCTGCGCGCGATTCTGGAATGGGCAGAGCAGCATCGGCACGCGGTCGAGGCCGCGCGGCAAGCTTTTTCTGCGGCGCAAGGCCCGGTTCAGGGGGAAGGAGGTTTTTCGACGCAGTAGATGCGAAGCGTCATCGCAGGTTTCACCTCGGATGCCCGGCCGTAATGAATCGACCGTGAGGGCGCTGTCTCGATCCGGACGGCGCGAGGCATCACAGCGCGCCGGGGCGCGGATCGGGCACGAAGCCGTCGCGGTTGGGCATGTATAGCAGGCCGTGCGTGAACTGGACGGGCAGCCCGCTCGGGCCGTTCCATTCGTTGCCGGTATTGCCCGAGCATTCGAGAAAGTGCACGCGCGACTCGGACGGGAAGCGCACGAGGCCGTCCATCGTGAAGAGTCGTGGCTCGCGCACGAGGCCATGCACGACGAGGCGATGCTGGTCGGGATCGATGGCGGCCACGCGGCATGGGGGATTAGGTGCGCCACATTCGAACGCCGTGACCTGACAACCTTTGACCGATTCGCCGATCGCTGTTCGCGCCGCAGGATTGAGAGGGCTGCGCACTCGATCAGGCGTCTACATAGAGCCCGGCCAGATTGCCGCAGAGTCCGTCCGCCGTGACCGTGTGTCCATGCACCCGCTTGTTGCAGAGCGTGACCTGCTTGAGTGTGATGAGGTTGTAGACCGGCAGATCATCCGCCACCTTCAGCTGAAACTCCTTGAAGATCTCGATACGCTTGTTCCGGTCGACCGCCACCGCGGCCGCTTCCAGAAGCCTGTCCGCGTCCGCGTTCTCGTAGTGGCTGGCATTGGAGAAGGGCACGCCGGGCTTGAAATTCTTCGACCAGTAGATTCGCTGGACACCCACAGTCGGGTCGAAGGTGTTGCCCATGAAGTTTGCGTCGATATCGAACGCACGATCCGTGAACACACGTTTTACATAAGTCGGGAAGTCTTGCGAGCGAACCGTTGCGTCGATACCGACACGTCTGAGCGATTGCCTGAGAAACTGTGCGAGTAGCTGAAACGACGGATCGTACGGGTTGTAGTCGATTGTCAACGGGAAACGGAATGACTGCCCATCTCCCTTACGCCGATAGCCCGCGTCATCCAGCAGCTTCTCCGCGAGTGCCGGATCGTATGGATAGGACTTTACGGCGGGGTCGTAGAACTGGCTCAGCAAAGGGCTGATCGCCGCCGGCGAGGGCACGCCGTAACCATAGAAGACGGATCGCAGGATCGCCTGGCGATCAATGGCATGACCGATGGCGTGGCGGATGCGTACATCTTTCAGATACGGGTTGTCGAGGTTGAAAACCAGTTGAGTCAATGCGGCATCGTAGCTGTAGCCGCGCGTTTCGAGTTGCAGATGCGGCTCCTTCGTGAGCCTGGCGATGTCCGTCAACGGCACGGGGTTTTCGCCGGCAAGATCGAGCTCTCCGGTTTCGAGCGCGGCAGCGCGTGCGGCGGCATCCGGGATGAACGTCAACCAGAGTTCATCGACATACGGCTTCGGTGCATCCCAGTAGTCGGGGTTGCGCACCAGACGGACATGACTGCCGCGCACCCACTCCTTGAACAAATACGGCCCGGTGCCGATTGGCTTCGCATTGTTAGGATTATTAAGCGGATCGCCTTCGGCATAGAGGTGAGCCGGAACGATCGGCGACTCGGACGCAGCCAGCGCATAGAGCAGATAGGGCGCAGGGCGGGAGAGTCTCAGCACAGCGGTATGAGCATCCGGCGTATCGACACCCGATACGTTCGCGAAGGTGGCGCGGCCACGCGGGTGATACGTCTGCAGGAGCTTGATGGACTGCGCGACATCCTGCGAGGTGAACGGCTTGCCATCGTGCCATCGCACGTTCTCACGAAGATGAAACGTGTATTGCAGGCCATCGCTGCTGATTTCCCACTTCGTCGCCAGTTGCGGTTGAGGTTGCACGTCGAAGTCGTAAGCGAGCAGACCTTCCGTTATCTTGGGACTCGCCTTGTCCTCCGCGCCTGCCGTCGTCGCGAAGTTGACCAGCACATTCGGTTCCGGATTGACCAGCAGCGTCACGCGGCCGCCGCGCCTGGGCGCAGGTGATCCGGATGGTTTGCCGCCGACTTGCTGCGCGTACGCGGCGGATGGCGTGCCAATTGCTGACGCCAGTACGGTGGCGCCGGCGGCGGCCCCGAGTCCCTGGAGGAAGGCGCGGCGTTTCAGAGCGTGATGGCCATTCGACGACGCGAGTGCATGTTTGGATGGCGGTGCGGAAGTGGGTTTTCCTGCTTTGCGGCGCATGACGAGCCACTCGGTAATTGGGGCAATTTAGTGTAGGCACGCCTCAATTGCGAGGTGAACCATTCGATCATCGGATGCTTATGATGAAAGCGATTACATGCATATGGTTGTGCTGGGAGTGTTGCGACGTCACACCTCGTTGACGGGGGCGAGCCGCAGAACAATCACGCCAGCTGCTCTCCGCGCGGTGCGAAGCTCAGCGCCAGCACAGCGAAGATCAGCACGCCGGTTGCGACCTGCTGCCAATAGAAATTCCAGCCAATCAGCAACAGGCCATTGGCCACGAGGCTGATCAGCAGAACGCCGAGCAGCGTGCCGGTCACGCCTGGCCGTCGGCTCGGCGACAGCGTGGTGCCGATGAAGGTTGCGCCGATCGCGTTCAGCAGATAACCATTGCCCGCCTGCGGGACGTACGCCTTGACCGTCGACGACAGCAACACGCCGACCACGCCATAGATTAACGCGCTGGCAATCAGCGTCCACGACACGATCGCGCCGACAGGCAGCCCCGAGTAGCGTGCGACGCCCGGTTGTGCGCCCAACGCGGCGGCCTGCCGTCCAAACACCGAGCGCGCCGAGGCCACGTGAACCGCGCCAGCCAGTATCGCGACCAGCCACAGCGGCACAGGAATTCCGGCGATTGCGCCGTGTGCCAGCTCGCTGAACAGCGCCGACAGCGGGACATTGAGCAAATAGACTGGCTGTCCGCCGTCGGTCGCCAACTGCTGCACGGTTTGTCCGATGAACAGCGTGCCGAGCGTGGCGAGAAACGGCGCGATGCCGAAGCCGGCGATCAACACGCTGTTGAGCGCGCCGACCGCCAGCGCTGCCACGAATCCGCCCAGTATGGCGAGCGGCAGCGCCGTCTGATGCGCGCTGAGCAGCACGAACGCGAGGCTCGCAACGTCGATCGACGTGCCCAACGATAGATCGATCGCACCGATTGACAACGCCAGCGTCATCCCCAGCGACGCGATCGCGAGCAACGCGAAGTTGTTTAGGAGCACGTTCGCCAGATTGTCGGCGCGCGCGAAGCCGGGCGCGACCGCCGAGAAAAATGCAAACACGGCGAAGAGTGCGACGATCAACGCGTAGCGCTGCACCCGGGCGATCCGGTTAGTCATTTGCATGGTTCCCGGTGTGGCGTCGGCGCATCACAGCGGTGGTGGCGACGACGAACAGGATCAGCGCGCCCTCGACACCGTTGACCCAATAACTCGACAGATTGTCGAGCTGGAAGCCATTGTTGACGAGGCCGACAAACAGCACGGCAAGCAAGGTGCCCGGAATGGTCGGCACGAGCCGCCGTGAGAATACGACGCCCAATAGTGCCGCCGCGATGACCGCCAGCAGATTCTCGCCCGCGCCTGGCGAACTTCCGCTCAGCAGCGCAGAGGATGCAAGGGCCGCCAGCGCGGCCGAGAGACCGCTGACCACATAGCTCGAAGCAACATACCGGTCTGTGCGGATTCCCGCGGCGCGCGCGGCGTCGCGATGCGCGCCGGTCGCGCGCAGGCGCAAGCCGAATGCGGTGTAGTGGATCAGCAGCGTGAACAGCACGGCGACGCCTATGAGCGCATACGCGAGATGCGGCACGTCGAACGGGCCGCTATCCAGCAGGAACGTCATCAGCGGCGAGGCGACTGGGACAGACGTATTCTGCGTCAGCACCAGTTCGAGGCCTGCGGCGATATTCATCGTCGTCAACGTGGCGAGCAACGGGAAGATGCCCAGCGCGATCACCGCGAATGCGTTCAACGCGCCGATCGCGGCACCTGCGGCGAGCGTCAGAACCAGCGCGGCGCTTTCCGGCAGACCGTCGCGCAAACTCACGGCATAGACCGCCGCGCACCAGCCCATGTTCGCCGCGATCGACAGATCGAGTCCGCCCTTGATCGGATCCGCGCCGCCGCCGATCAGAACGGCCGTCAGCCCAAAGCCGAGAATGCCTACCACGACCGATTGCTGCAGTACGTTCGCCAGATTCGCGATGCTCAGGAATAGCGGAGAAGTCGCGGCGAAGACCGCCGCCACCAGCGCAAACGCCAGCACGGCGCAGCCGCGCAGCCAGAACTGCGCGCCGAACCATCCGGACGGCAACGCAACGCGTGGGCGCTGCCGTGTATCGTCAAGTACCTTGCTCATGCGGCGCGCTCCGTACGGCGCGCGCGCGGCGGCGCGGCTGTCGCCTCGCCGTTGGATCCGGTGCGAGCGCCAGTGGCCCATGCAAGCACCTCCTGACTCGAGGTTTCGCGCGAGATCAATTCCTTGACGATGCGCCCGCGCGTCATGACCAGCACGCGATCGGTCACTTCCAGCAGTTCGATCAGGTCGCTCGAAAACAGCAGCACGGCCGCGCCGTCGTTGGCGAGCCGCTCGAGCATCCGGTAGATCTCGGTCTTTGCACCGATATCGACGCCCACAGTGGGTTCGTCGAGCAGATAGATTCTCGACCCCGGTCCGGCGCCGCGAATCAGCCATTTGCCTAATGCGACCTTCTGCTGATTGCCGCCCGACAGATGACGCACCGGCGCTTCCGGGCCGGGTGCGCGGATGCTGAACGCGTCGATCGCCTGCCGCACGGCCTGGCGCTCGTCGCGTCGCGCCAGCAATCCGAAGCGGCTGAAACGCGCGAGGCTCGACAGCGTGAGGTTTTCGCGCACGCTCAGCGACGGCGCGACACCATGCGCGCGACGGTCTTCGGGCACGAAGGCGATGCCGGCGCGCACCGCGTCGGCGGGGCGGCGCAGTCGCACGGGCTTGCCGTCGAGTGTGATCGCGCCGCGAACCTCGCGTTCGAGTCCGAACAGGCTGCGCACCAGTTGCTTGCCGCCCGAGCCCAGCAGCCCGGTCACGCCGACGATCTCGCCGCGCCCGAGTTCGAACGAAATCTGCTCGAAGCGCTTGTCCGCGTGGAGCTCGTGCACCGACAGAAGCGGGGCGCTTGCGGTTCGCGGCGCACGCGCTGTGCGGGTCGTCGCATCGGTGCCGATCATCGCGCTGACCAACGCTTCGGTCGGGGTTGTGCGAGCGTCGACGTGCGCGACGTCCTTGCCGTCGCGCAAGACCGTGACCCGATCGCAGATCGCCGCGATTTCGTTCAGATGATGAGACACATACAGGATTGTCAGGCCGCGCTGCCGCAGGCGATCGATCGTCTGAAGCAGACGCTCGACTTCGCGATTGACGAGCGCGGCAGTCGGTTCGTCGAACACCAGAATGCGCGGCTCGCGCATCAACGCACGGGTGATCTGCACGATCTGCTGTTCGGCCACGCTCAACTCGGCGATCAGACGGTTGGGCGCGAGATCGATGCCGAAATGCGTTGCGACCGCTTCGCGCGCCTCACGCTGCATGCGCCGGACGTCGAGTATGCCCAGAGGAGAACTGCGCCGATCGAAGCGCGTGCGGCGCGTGCCGAGAATCGGCTCGTTGCCGCTTAGCAAGGCTTCGGCGACCGTGAAGGTGGCGGGCAGTAGCCGTTCCTGATGAATGAAACCGATCTGCGATAGCGGCTCACGTGACGCGCTTCCGTTCGGACCCCGGTCCACGCCGTCCACCGCGATGGTCCCGTCGTCGGCATGGTGAATACCGGCGAGTATCTTGATCAGCGTCGATTTTCCCGCGCCGTTCTGACCGATCAGGCCATGCACGGTGCCGCGCCGCACTTCCAGCGATGCGGCGCGCAGCGCGGGCACACCGTTGAACTGCTTGACGACGTCACGCAGCGCGAGCGCGGGAATGTACTGCGTCATTTCGATGCGATGCTGCCGTTCTGTGCCGTTTGCCCGAGCGTCTGCTGAATGGCGCCGGCGTTATCTTTCGTGACAAGGATCGACGGCACGTAGGTGTACGGCGCCAGATTCTTCTCGCCGGCGAGATAGCGCGCAACGTTGTCGACCGCGGTTTTGCCGATCAGCGCGGGTTGCTGCGCGACCACGGCGGCCGCGCTCGAATTCGGATCCTTGACGAGGTTGACCACGTCCGGGCTGCCGTCTACCGCATAGGTTTTGATTTCCGTGCGGTGCGCGGCGTCGATAGCCTGCGTCGCGCCGACTTGCGGCACGTCCCACGCGGCCCAGATCGCGGCGATCTGCCCCTTCGGATATTTGGTCAGCAACTGGCTGATCTGCGCATACGCGCTTTGTACGGTGTTCGGAATCACATCGCGCAGTTCGGGCTGGATGATGTGCACCTTCGGGTAGTACTTCAGCACGGCTTTCAACTGGTCATAACGGATTGCGCACACCGGTACGCCATAAAAACCGTTGAACACGAGAATGTTGCCTTCGCCGTGAATGTCGTTGACGAGTTTCAGCGCCAACTGTTCGCCGATGAAGAAATTATCCGACGTGGTGTCGTTCAGGCTGGACGGCGAGGCCGTATCGATTGTGAAGAGCGGGATGCCTGCCTGGCGGATTTTCTGCAACCAAGGCTCCAGCACGCTCGCCGTGCCCAGTTGTTCGACGATCGCGTCGGGCTTCTGCGCGATCAGTGTCTGGATCTGCGCGATCTGCCGATTGTCGTTGCGGCCCGCATCGAGTGCGATCGGCGTACCGCCCAGCCGTTTGACTTCGTCGACCGCACCTTGATAGGCCTTCAGGTCCCAGTAGTGATCCGTGCCGGCTGCCGTAATGCCGATCCGCTTGCCTTTCAGCGACGGCACGTCCTTGTCGGCCGCGTCCTGCGCGTGTGCGCCGATACCGGCCCCCAGAAGAGAAAGCGTGACGAGTGCCGGAAGAAACTGCCTCAGTTTGCTATGGATTTTTTTCATGTCGTCGTGGAGTCGAAGCGGGTGAAGCGATCCGACGACTTTAAACAACAACACGACGCTGGAAACGAACAAATCCCGCTAAGGTTATCAGGGGGATGTTGCGGTGCTTAGTACGAATGGCGCAGATCGGCGGGACGAGTCCAAAGGACCGAACCGTAGCCAGGCCAAAAAGGCGTTTGCGCGCCACGCCAATCTGACGACTACCTCGGTCACGCTGTAAGGCATCATCGATTCAGGTCTCGGCGAAGTGAACAACCAGGGTGGCAAATCGAACGTTCAGGCGACTTCAGCCGGGCTGTCGGGCAGCCGGTTCGGAATCCGGGCTCACGCGCAACCAGCATTGCGCAGAACCGCCAGGGAACACGGCTCATCGCGTCTGTTCGCGACGACCCTGGTTGCTCTGTCGACGCAATGAATCAAGCCGGGCGGGGACCATCGGCGGTCCAGCGCCCCGTTGAGTCGACTTCGATCGGCACGACGGCATTTAGCGGCATATCCGGATGCAGCGACGAGAGCTCCGTGGGAATGCGTCGAGCAGCATGACCGGTACGCGGCCCTTGTTGCGAGTCCGGATGACGCGCAGCGCGCGCTCGCTGGATTCCCGCCGATCAGTAACCGACCTTCTCAGGCCAGCGCGGCGCGCAGGGATATTCATTCCGCTTCTTTCGATCTGACCGATTCTTGGTTCCGTTTCGCGTCAGTGCTTTTTATGCTGGCAGGTTCGATGAGTATGCCGCGGCACACGCGGCCCCTCACGCCACACGCTAAAAAAGGGAAAAGCACATGCAGAACCAAAAGACGAAGATGCCGCTGCGGCGGCATATCGGCCAGTCGCTGCGCGCCTGGCGCAAGCCGGCCGCGCTGTGGCTGCTCGGCCTGGTCGCGATGATCGCCGCGCCGGCATGGGCGGCCGCCGCCGCACCCGCGGAACTCAAGATCGACTACGCGTACTACTCGCCGGAAAGTCTGGTGATCAAACGCAATGGCTGGCTCGAGCAGGAGTTCGCGCCGGATCATACGCAGGTGCGCTGGGTGCTGAGCCTCGGCAGCAACCGCGCACTGGAGTACCTGAACAGCGGCGCCATCGATATCGGCTCGACCGCGGGCCTCGCGGCCGTGCTCGGCAAGGCGAACGGTAATCCGATCAAGACCGTGTATATCTTCTCGCGCCCGGAGTGGACGGCGCTGGTTGTGCGCAAGGATTCGCCGCTGAAGTCGCTCGCCGACCTCAAGGGCAAGAAGATTGCCGCCACGAAGGGCACCGATCCCTACCTCTTCACGCTGCGCGCACTGCATACCGTCGGCCTGACGAAGGATGACGTCGAGATCGTCAATCTCCAGCATCCGGATGGCCGCACGGCGCTGATCAACGGTCAGGTCGATGCGTGGGCCGGGCTCGATCCCCACATGGCCGCCGCGGAAGTCGACAACGGCGCGCGTCTGCTGTACCGCAATGTCGGCTTCAACACGTGGGGCTTCCTGAACGTGCGCGATGTGTTCCTGAAACAGTACCCGGACACCGTCACGCGCGTGCTGAAGGTCTATGAGCGTGCGCGGGAATGGATTGGCGCGCACCCCGACGAGGCGGCGCAAATCGTTTCCGAAGACTCGAAGGTGTCGCTCGCGGTCGCAAAGCTGCAACTGAGCCGCAACGACTTCAGCCACCCGCAGCCGGGTGCGGAACAGATCAAGGCGCTGGAAGCTGCCGCGCCGATCCTGGTTCAGGAGCAACTGGTCAAGCCGGGCACCGATCTGAACCAGGTGATCGAATCGCTGATCGACGCGCAGGCGGCCCAGCCGGCGCTGGCATCGGCGCAACATTAATAACCGGGCAGGCTGACATGGCAGTGGAAGAAGCGGCAGCACGCTCGCTGGCGCAGTCCGGTGAGGTTACGGCGGGGCGAAGGACTGAGGCTCCCGCGTATGGCGACACGCAACGCACCAGCGCGCCGGTGCGGGAAGCGGGTGCCCCGCAAGAGCGTGCGCCGCGCGCCTGGCGCATGGCGGGCTTGCTGCTGCCGGTCGCCTTCCTGCTTGTCGTGGAAGTGCTCGTGCGTGCGCAGGTGCTGCCGGACAATCTCGTGCCCGCGCCTTCGGAGATCGCGCAGGCGCTGTGGCAACTCGGCGGCGCAACCCTGCTCAAGCACATCGTGCAGAGCACGGCGCGCGTGGCGGCCGGGTTCGCGTGCGGCGCGCTGTTCGCGGTATTCGTCGGCGCGGCGATGGGCTTGAGCCGCCGGCTCGACGCATTGCTCGATCCGAGTTTTCAGGCGCTGCGTGCGATTCCGTCGCTCGCATGGGTGCCCGTGCTGCTGCTCTGGATGGGCATCGATGAGGCGCCAAAAATCACGCTCGTCGCGATTGGCGCATTCTTTCCGGTGCATCTGAGCGTGCTATCTGGAGTCCGAAACGTCGATCGCAAGCTCGTCGAACTGGGCGCGGTGTATCGGCTGTCTTCGTGGCGGCTATTCGTGCGAATCCTGTTGCCCGCTGCGTTGCCGCATATTTTCACGGGGCTACGCACGGGGCTGGCGGTCTCGTGGATGTTCGTCGTCGCGGCCGAGCTGATCGCCGCAACGCGCGGGCTTGGCTACCTCCTGAGCGACGGGCGCGAGACGGGCCGGCCCGATATCGTGTTTGGCGCCATCCTCCTGCTGGGATTGCTCGGCAAGTTGACCGACAGCGCAATGAAGGCGCTCGAGGCACACGTCTTGGCCTGGCGCGACACGAGTGTCGAGGGAGCGCGCACATGATGGCGGCTTCGTTGACCAGCACGGCGCGCGAGACGTATCCGCCCCTCGTCGATATCGACATCCGCCAGAAGCGCTACGGCGAGCGGCCGATTCTCGACAGCCTGCGGCTCACGCTCGCGCCCGGCGAGATCGTGGCGCTGCTCGGCCCGAGCGGCTGCGGCAAGAGTACGCTGCTGCGCATTGCGGCGGGGCTGGATCGCGACTACGCGGGCACCGTCTCGTACAACGGCGAAGTGCTACGCGGCCCGTCGCCGCTCGCGGGCGTGATCTTTCAGGAGCCGCGCTTGTTGCCATGGCTGCGCGTGGCCGATAACGTGTGCTTTCCGCAGCGCGCTCGCGGCGACGCGCTCGCACGCGCGCAGTCGCTGCTCGAAGAGGTCGGCTTGCGTCCCGAAGACGGCGCGCTCTGGCCGAAGCATCTCTCGGGAGGCATGGCCCAGCGCGTGGCGATTGCACGCGGCCTGTTCACGCAGCCGCAGCTGCTGTTGCTCGACGAACCATTCAGCGCCGTCGACGCAATGACGCGTATGCGCCTTCAGGACCTGCTGCTCGCCATCGTGGATGCCCATCGAACGGCCGCGCTCGTCGTCACGCACGATATCGACGAGGCGCTGCACCTGGCCGATCGGATCGTCTTGCTGGAGCCTGCCGGTGGAGCGCGGACACGACCTGCCAGCCGCATTTTTGAATTGGGCGGCGCACGTCCGCGCCGGCGCGAGGACACGGCCCGCTCGGCATGGCGCAGGATCCTGTTCGAGGGGCTGGAGACATTGGTGCGGTGAAGACCGTTTCCTCCGCTCACACGTACGCGCGCGTCTGGCGCGACATCGCTGCAATGAAAAATCTGGATCTCGAACTTCTGCGCACCTACGTGGCGGTGGCCAAACGCGGTCGCGGATTACTCGAATACCGGGCTGCGCCGCCTTCAGGAAACGTTCGATGGTGGTTGGGCAGAGGTTGACGAACCGACATTTGCCCGTCAGATCGTAAGAGTCATTGACCTCCGCGATATTCGACAGCGCCATGCATCATGGCGAGACCGTAGGTGCCGACGGCATTGCGCAGGTTCCCCTTAATGCAGACGATCTTCAGCGTGAAGTCGAGCAGTCGAGCGAATTGGCGGGTGCCGAGCCCCGTCATGCATTTTCACTTGCTTGCCCTGTGCCGGATTCTTTTTTCAGCGCACCGCTGATCCATCGCTCCCCGGAAGCCTTGAGATGAGCACGCATCGCTGTCTGCGCCGCGATAGGATCGCTGGCCTGCAGGGCCCTCAGGATTTCTTCGTGCTCGCATACTGCCTCGGTCCAGGTTTGAGGACTTTCCGTATGACCGCGCATGGCGGCCGCGATCGGATCGTGGCGGCTATCGAAGAGTTCGCCGACGAAACGACTCAGTACGGAGTTACCAGCCGCCTCCGCGATCAGCATGTGGAATTGCCGGTCCGCTTCAACGGGGGATTTGCCCGCTGCTGCAAGTCTGCGCATCCGCTCGATTGAGCGTCGCAGGCGATCGAGCGTGGCGGCGGTCATGCGCGCAGCGGCGAGCACCGATACGCTGCCTTCGATCGCAGCGCGCGCCTGCATCAACTCGGACGGGCTATCGCCGAGCGATCCCACCGCGCTCTCATCATCGATACCTGTCTCACGCACGTAGACGCCGGATCCGACACGGATCTCGACCTTGCCACCGATCTCCAGCGCAATAAGCGCCTCACGTAGGGAGGGCCGCGAGACGCCAAGCTTGATGGCGAGTTCCCGCTCCGGCGGCAGGCGCTCGCCCGCCGGGAATTCACCCTGACGAATCAATGTGAGGATCTGGGTAGCAATGGATTGGTAAAGCCGCTTGGGTTCGGTTGATTTCACGATGAGGTTCGGTGCCTGCCAGTTGCCGACAAGTTGAACGGCTCATAGAGTCTAGCATTTCGGCTGAAGTACCGTGGGACAAGCGTTTGCGCCCGTCCCAGGGTTTTCCTTATGGGTAAGGCCAGTTAATAAAAATCATATTGGCTTGACCAATAACTTGGTTTGCCGTCTAATCCGTCTCAATTGGACTGACCAGCGCGAAGCCAGGTCGGCCGTGTCAAAGGAGACGAGATGAGCGCGCCCAACGGGCTGCCCAGCCTGGATGCAGAACTCCATAAGCCACCGAATGAGGAGATCCTTCGCCTCGAAGGGATCGGAAAGCGCTTCCCGGGTGTGATCGCGCTCGATGGCATCAACCTCGATCTGCGCTGCGGAGAGGTCCACGCCATTTGCGGCGAAAACGGGGCGGGCAAGTCCACGTTGATGAAGATCATCAGCGGGCAATACCGACCGGACGTCGGTCTGATCCGCTATCGCGGCGAGGCCGTGCAGTTCCTCTCGACTTCCGAAGCGCAGACCGCAGGCATCGCGATCATCCATCAGGAACTGAACCTGGTGCCGCATCTGAGCGTGGCGGAAAACCTCTATCTGGCGCGGGAGCCTAAACGCGGGCCCTTCGTCGACACGCGCAGGCTCAACGCGGATGCAACGCGTTGTCTTGCACGCATCGGGCTGGATGTGGCGCCCACGACGCTGGTCGGGACGCTCTCGATCGCGCAGCAGCAGATGGTCGAAATCGCCAAGGCGCTTTCGCTCAACGCTCAGGTACTGATCATGGACGAGCCCACGTCGTCCCTCACGGAATCGGAAACAGTCCAGCTTTTCCGGATCATCAAGGAACTGCGCGCCGAAGGCGTGGCGATTCTCTACATCTCGCATCGGCTCGACGAGATGGCGCACATTGTCGATCGCGTCACGGTTCTGCGCGATGGCCGCCACATCTCGACCGATGACTTCTCTGCGCTGAGCGTCAACGATATCGTTGCGCGCATGGTCGGTCGCTCGCTCGAGGACGCCTATCCGGCCAGACAATCTTCTCCTGCCGAAGAGGTGCTGCTGAGCGTGAAGGATCTGCACCGCAACGGTGTGTTCGGCCCTGTTTCTTTCGAGCTGCGCAGAGGCGAGATTCTCGGATTTGCCGGCCTCATGGGCGCTGGCCGCACCGAGGTTGCGCGCGCAATCTTCGGCGCTGACAGGCTGGATAGTGGAACGATCACGCTTCATGGTCAGCCGGTGAACATCCGCTCACCGAGAGAGGCCATCCGGCACGGGCTCGCCTATCTGTCCGAAGACCGGAAGAGGGAGGGCCTCGCCCTGATGATGCCGGTTGCCGCGAACATCACGCTGGCAAATGTGCGCGCCATTGCGTCACGCACGGGCTTCCTGCGCTTTCGGGAGGAGCACCAGGTCGCCGAACGATACGTCAAGGAACTGGCGATCCGGACACCATCGGTCAATCAGATCGTGCGCAATCTTTCCGGCGGCAACCAGCAAAAGGTCGTGATCGGCAAGTGGCTCTATCGTGGCTCAAAGATCCTCTTTTTCGACGAGCCGACACGCGGTATCGACGTTGGCGCGAAGTTCGCCATTTACGGGTTGATGGACCGGCTTGCCGCAGAGGGCGTCGGGGTCGTGCTGATCAGTTCCGAATTGCCCGAACTGCTCGGCATGACGGATCGGATTGCCGTCTTCCACGAGGGCTGCATGACTGCGGTTCTCGATACCGCACATACCAGTCAGGAGGAAATCATGCACTACGCCTCGGGGCGCACCCATGCTTGAAATGACATCAGACTCGACCCAGGCCGCGAGGCAGACCGCCCAGCAACGGCGCCGCGACCTTATCCAGAAGTTTGCTGCATTGGGCAGCCTGATCGTGCTCCTGGCGGCATTTTCTGTAACGAGTTCGGCATTCTTCTCGGTCGGCAACCTGATGACTGTCTGCCTGCAGGTGACGTCCATCGCCTATCTCGGCGTTGCGGCTACGTGTGTCATCATCACCGGCGGCATCGACCTCTCGGTCGGCTCCGTTCTTGCGCTCGCGGGAGTTTCCGCAGCACTACTGACAAAGGCTGGCGCGCCCGTGCCGGTTGCGATGCTGTGCGGGGTACTGGTCGGCGCGCTGTGCGGGACTGTCAACGGAATCTGCGTGACGCGTATGGGGTTGCCGCCGTTCATTGCGACACTGGGCATGATGCTCGTCGCGCGGGGTCTGGCGCTGCAGATCACCGGCGCGCGCCCGGTTTCAGATCTGGGCGACGCGTTCGGAGCACTCGGAAACGGGGCGCTGTTTCGCGTCTCCCATATTGGCGCGGACGGATTTCCGGACACAACGTTTCCGGGTATCCCTTATCCGGTCGTCATCATGATCGTCCTGTTCGTCGCAGTCTCGGTGTTGCTGTCAAAGACCTCGCTTGGCCGCCACATATACGCGGTGGGCTCGAACGCGGAAGCAGCGCGGCTTTCCGGCGTGAACGTTCAAGGCGTGACGCTTTTCACGTACGTCCTCTCCGGCGCCATGGCTGGGGTGACGGGCTGTGTGTTGATGTCCCGACTCGTCACCGGGCAACCCAACGAGGGTGTCATGTATGAGCTCGACGCGATTGCCAGTTCGGTCATCGGCGGCACTTCGCTGATGGGCGGCGTGGGGACGATCTCGGGAACGGCAATCGGGTCGTTCGTCATCGGTGTCCTGCGCAACGGACTCAACATGAACGGCGTATCGAGTTTCATCCAGCAGATCATCATCGGCGTCGTCATTCTCGGCACTGTCTGGATCGACCAGTTGCGAAATCGCAAGCGGTAATCACACGTAGTTCAACCACCATACGAAGTTCAACCACAAGAGAGGAGCGAGACATGCGAAAGCTTTCCCTGCTGACGGTATCGGCGATGTTGTGTGCAGCGTTCAGTACCGGCGCATATGCTGCAGGCGGCGAGATCGCCGTGATCGTCAAGACGGTCAACTCGAACTACTGGCAGAACGTGCAGAAGGGTGCGAACGCGGCGCTTGCCGAAACGAAGGGCTATACGATGACCTTCCAGGGGCCGGCCGCCGAGTCGGACATCGCCGACGAGGTAAACATGGTCGAGAACGCGGTCAACCGGCACGTGGCAGGTATCGTGCTGGCGCCTTCCGATCCTGACGCTCTCGTGCCTGCCATCAAGAAAGCCTGGGAAGCACATATCCCGGTGGTGCTGATCGACTCGGCAATCTCGGACTCAGGCAAACCGTATTACCAATCGTTCCTCTCGACCGACAACGAGAAGGCGGGCGAACTATGTGCCCAGGCATTGATCGCTCGCGTAGGACAGACGGGCAAAATTGCAGTCATGTCGTACGTGCCCGGCGCCGGATCGGAAGTTGGCCGGGTAGGCGGCTTCCGTAGATACATCGCGGCCCATTCGAAGCTGCAGATTGTCGGACCTTACTACTCGCAGTCGCAGATGGCGACAGCGCTGAACCAGACGACCGATGTGCTGTCCGCGAATCCGGATCTGAAGGGCATCTTCGGCGCGAACGAACCGACCGCGGTTGGCATGGGACGCGCGCTCAAGCAGGCAGGCAAGGCTGGCAAGCTGGTGGCGGTCGGTTTCGATGGCAATGAGGATCTGCAAGGCTTCGTTCGCGACGGCACCATCCAGGCGATTGCCGTTCAGGGGTCGTGGCAGATGGGGAGCAAGGGAATCCAGACGGTGGTCGGCGTCATCGAACACAAGCCTGTCGCGAAGCTGGTTGATACCGGTGTCGTCATGGTCGACAAACCGAACCTCGACTCTCAGGAAGCGAAGAACGTCCTCTACTGATGGTGGCCGATCTGCGACGAAGCCATTTGGCCCGTCGCAGGGAGCCTTCACGGTATTCCCCTGACACCTGCCTCCCCGGTTTATGAACGCTTCCGAAAAACGCGCCTTACCGCGCAGCGGCCTCGAACTGACCAGGCTTGGCCTTGGCTGCTCCCAGCTTGGCGGGCTCTACCGTGCCATGTCGGCCACCGATGCCTGCGCATTGGTCGACGCCGCCTGGTCCGCAGGCCTGCGCTACTTCGATACCGCGCCGTATTACGGCTATACACTCTCCGAGCGGCGCGTCGGGCAGGCACTCGCGGCGCGTCAGCGCAACGCTTTCACATTGAGCACGAAAGTGGGCCGTTTGATGCGCCCCGATGTCGGTGTCGAGCCCGGTGACGATGGCTGGGCCGAACCGCTGCCGTTTCGCCCCGTGTTTGACTACAGCTACGAGGGCATCATGCGCTCGTACGAAGATAGCCAGCAACGCCTCGGCCTCGCGCAAATCGATATCCTGTATGTCCATGACATCGGCAGTCTGACTCACGGCGATCGACATACGCACTACTGGAGCCAACTTACGGCCGGCGGTGGGTTTCGCGCGCTCGAGGAGCTACGCGCAGGCGGCGAAGTCCGCGCAGTCGGCCTTGGCGTCAACGAGTGGGAAGTCGCCGTTGATGCTTTGAACGAAGCGCCGCTCGACGTCATTCTGCTGGCCGGCCGGTACACCCTGCTCGAACAGGACGCGCTGGAGCCGCTGCTCGATCGCTGCACCCGCGTAGGCACAGGCGTCGTCGTGGGCGGGGTATTCAATTCCGGCGTACTCGCTGGCAACGGCAAGTTCAACTATTCGGATGCGCCAGCCGAAGTCGTCGGGAAGGTGCGTCGCCTTTCCGCTCTATGTGAGCGCTTCAATGTTCCACTTCCTGCAGCGGCGCTGCAGTTTCCATTCGCGCATGACGCTGTCGTTTCCTGCGTGATCGGTGCGCGTAGTGTTTCGCAGCTGCAGCAGAACATCACGTGGCTCGAACAACCCGTGCCAGCGGACTTCTGGGGCGCGCTTGGCCAGGAAGGGCTGATCGTCCCAGATGCGCCGGTTCCCGGGAGTCGTCAATGACGCCGCGCGTCGACGCACACCAGCACGACGGGTGCAACGAAGCACGTGCCAGCCACTGGCCTCCACGCGACCTGGATGCGAACTATCGGTGCACACCGAGCCACCATACCTGACCTGATCGTGAGGATATCAACATGCTTAGCGTGATCTGCGAATCACCCGGGGTACTGCGCGCCGAGGAGCGTGATCTGCCCGCGCGAGGTGACGGCGAAGTACTGATGCGGGTCAGCCGTGTCGGGATTTGCGGTACCGATCTGCATATTTTTACCGGCAGTCAACCCTACCTCCAATACCCGCGCGTAATGGGTCATGAGCTGTCCGCTGTGGTCGTCGAGGCGGAACCTGACTCGGGGTTCGCGGCTGGCGACGGCGTCTACGTCATGCCCTATCTGTCGTGTGGACACTGCGTCGCATGCCGTCAAGGCAAGACGAACTGCTGCGTCAACATCCAGGTGCTGGGTGTGCATCGCGATGGCGCACTGACCGAGTATCTCAGCGTGCCTGCGCAGTTCGTGCACAAGGCGCAAGGGGTCTCGCTCGATCAGGCGGCCATGCTCGAATTTCTTGCCATCGGCGCACATGCCGTGCGGCGTGCCGATGTGTCGCCCGGTCAACGGGTGCTGGTGGTTGGGGCTGGCCCGATTGGCATGGCGGCGATGATCTTTGCCAGGCTGCGCGGTGCCACGGTCGTTTGTCTGGACACGCGCGCGGACCGCCTTGAATTCTGCACGTCGCATCTGGGCGTCGATGCAACGGTCGCGGTGGGCCCGGACGACGTGGCGCAACTCGCATCGCTCACGCATGGCGAGTTTTTTGATGTGGTCTTTGACGCGACCGGCAACATCGACGCGATGAACCGCGGCTTCGCCTTCGTCGCGCATGGCGGGAAATACACCCTCATCTCGATCGTGCCGGGTCAGGTGACATTCTCCGACCCGGAATTTCATAAGCGCGAGACCACGTTGCTTGCAAGCCGCAACGCTACCGCCACCGACTTCGAAACCGTGCTGGAGGCGATGCGTGCGGGCCGCATTCCTGACCAGGCGTTGAATACGCACCGCATGCGCCTTGACGAGGTGCCCGACGCATTTCCGCGATTGCTGGAACCCGGGCAGACCGTTGTCAAGGCGTTGGTCGAATGTTGAATTGCACGGCGAAACAATCAGGACAGGCAGCATGAGCACACCCATTCTTCAGTTTGGCACCAGCCGGTTTCTGCTGGCCCATGTCGCCTTTTTCGTATCGCAGGCCCTTGAGCGCGGCGACGCGATCGGCGCAATCGCCGTTGTGCAGACCACGGGCAATCCGTCGAGCCGAGCGCGAGTTGCCGCACTTGCGCATACACGCAGTTATCCCGTCCGCATTCGGGGCAGGGAAGGCAGTGTGGCGATCGATCGCGTCGTCGATTGCCACGCCGTCCAGAAGGCGTGGGTCGCCGATCTTGACTGGGCAGACATTCGTCGCGTCATGATCGAGGAGGTGCGGGTCATTGTCTCGAACACGGGCGATGCCGGTTACCGGCTTGACGACCGGGATTCGGCGGACATGCTTGTTGGCGACGAACAGGTGCCGCACAGCTTTCCGGTGAAGCTGATGGTTCTCCTGCATGCACGTTGGCAGGTGCGTCCCGATGATGGTGTGTCGATCTTTCCCTGCGAACTTGTCGAGAACAATGGCAACACGCTTCGCGATATCGTGCTCGGCGTGGCACGGCGATGGGGAATGCCGGCGACGTTTGTCGGGTATCTGCAGCATAGCTGCGTCTGGGTAAACTCACTGGTCGACCGGATCGTGTCCGAGCCGATCGACCCGGTCGGCGCGATCGCGGAACCGTATGCGCTATGGGCCATCGAGCGGCGTACAGGCATGGAGTTGCCATGTGTGCACGAGCAGATTGTCGTGACAGACGACCTGCGTACCCATGAGCGTCTGAAGCTCTTCTTTCTCAATCTCGGCCACAGCTGGCTCGCCGATCGGTGGATCAACGAGCGCCGCCCGTCGAATGAAACGGTGCTGGTGGCGATGAGCGATCCCCGACTTCGGGACGGTATCGAGGGAGTCTGGCACGAGGAGGTCCTGCCGGTGTTCGACGCATTGGGCCTGCACAGTGCCGCGGCGCGCTACATCGAAAATGTGCGCGACCGGCTGCTCAATCCCTGGTTGGCTCATCGTATCGCGGACATTGCGATCAATCACGGAGAAAAGGTCAGACGGCGAATAAAGCCGTTGATCGAACTCGCGGATTCGTTGTCGCTTACGTCTACACAGCCGCGCTTGCGAAGCATGCTGGCCGCGCAGAACCGCCTGGACGCTATAGGGGGGCACGCATCATGAACGTGGAGACGTTTCTGGTGCTTCACCGTGAAGACAACGTTGCAGTTGCGCTTCGCGCGCTGGATGCAGGCACGCAGATCGATACGAATGGGCAGCAGGTTCAGGTCTTGACGCCCGTGCCAGCCGGTCACAAGGTGGCGATACGGAACATCGCCCGCGGCGCGTCCGTGACAAAGTATCAGCAGACGATTGGCGTTGCGCTATGCGACATCGCTGCGGGCGAACACGTTCACGTACACAACGTCGCCATGCCTGAACGTCATGGGAGTGGGCAGTCGGGCCACGAAACGGCGCTTCGGGCTGCAGAGATCGACCGCTCCGACACGTTTCAGGGATTCGTGCGGCCGGACGGTCAGGTAGGAACGCGCAATTACATCGGCGTTATCGCGAGCGTCAACTGCTCGGCCAGTGTTTGTCATGCGATAGCGGATGCGTTCCGGGCGGCAGCCATGGAGGCCTTCGGAAACGTGGACGGCGTTGTCGCGATTACGCACCAGAGCGGATGCGGGATGTCGGCCTCCGGTGACGGAATCGCGATATTGCGTCGGACACTGGCCGGTTATGCGCGCAATCCCAATTTTGCGGCCGTGCTGTTTGTCGGACTGGGTTGTGAGGTCAATCAGGTCGAGGATCTCGCGGCATCGTTGCGAGCGGGCCATGACGGGTCGATCAGAACGCTCGTCATCCAGGACGCAGGCGGTGTCCGCGAGGCGGTGACGCGGGGAGCCGCGATCGTACACGAACTGCTCGAAGTGGCAGATCGGGCCGTGCGCACAACAGTACCTGTGGCGCGGCTAAAAATCGGGCTGCAGTGCGGCGGTTCGGACGGGTACTCGGGAATCACCGCCAATCCCGCGCTCGGCGCGGCGGTCGACCTGATCGCACGCAATGGCGGCACCGCAATCCTGTCGGAGACGCCGGAGATTTACGGGGCAGAGCATCTGCTGACGGCACGGGCAGCGTCGGATGACGTCGCCGCGCGTCTGCTCGCGAAATTGCGGTGGTGGGAACGCTATGCGGCAGAAAATGGCGGCGAAATGAACAACAACCCGTCGCCCGGCAACAAGGCAGGTGGCATCACAACGATTCTTGAAAAGTCACTGGGAGCAGTCTCGAAAGCAGGCGGCACCATACTGAACGCGGTCTACGACTACGCAGAGCCGGTATCTGAAAGCGGCCTCGTATTCATGGACACGCCGGGCTACGACCCGGTGTCGGCTACGGGGCAGATAGCGGGAGGGGCCAACCTGATCTGCTTTACGACTGGACGCGGCTCAGTCTTCGGTTCCAGGCCGGCTCCCACCATCAAGATCGCAACCACTACGCATCTGTTCGAGCGAATGCGCCCGGACATGGACTTCAACAGCGGCGACATCGTCGACGGTCGTCTGAGCGTCGAGGAAGCAGGGATGCAACTGTTCCAGTTCATTCTGGAGGTCGCATCGGGAAGGCGAACGCGCAGCGAGGAAAACGGAATCGGTGATCGCGAGTTCGTTCCCTGGCTGCGGGGAGCGATCATGTAACGGACGATGCCCGGGTATGGTATGCGGGGAGCGGAGATGGACTTCACCTCTTACGGCGATTCGGCGCTAGCGGTTAGCAATGCGACTGTGATAGATGAGGTTAGCGATTCACTTGACGGCATGCATGGAACGCCATACGGCAGCAAGCCACGCAAGGCGTGATCCCAGACTGAATGACTGCGGCACTTAAAACAGGAGTGATCGTGCGTTACTGCTTCGCCCTGGACCTGAAAGAAGATCCTGAGCTTATTACCCGTTATGAAGAACTTCACCGCCAGGTTTGGCCTGAAGTGATCCGGCACATACGAGACCAGGGTGTTCTGGACATGGAGATTTACCGTCTGGGAACCCGATTGCTCATGGTGATGGAAACAGACGACGCAATATATGACGCTGCCAGGATGGCGACTGCTGCTCAAAATAACCCCGTGGTCCAGCGGTGGGAGACGTTGATGTGGCAGTTTCAGGCGCCCACACCGTGGACGCCGTCCGGACAGAAGTGGATGGCGATGAGCCGGATATTCGACCTGGCACAGCAATAGAATCGCCGGAGAACGTAGCGCGGCGAAGGAATAAGAAGGAATAAATCAGGCTCATCGAGGACAGTGAACATGCCGTGGACAAACGGTGAGGCGCGTACGACGGGGGAACGGTATGTTCAAAGGCTTGACTTTCCGATCCAGCGTTACGCATGTGCTTGCCGCGTTCTTTGCGATTCCCCATGCTACCGCGTCAGCCGACCTCTCTTACCTGTGCTGATTCAGATGTGGATCGGAGAGGAGGGACTCTGGCTGCACCGTCAATGCTGCCTGTAATTCCAACCTCATGCAGGCCTTGGGAACGATGCGTCGACTGACCTCAGTCCAGTGTGCGAAACACAAACGTTTTGGAGCGCATCCAAACGCAGTAAGGCCGTGCCACGCGGCCCCGTGGATTATCGATTGCCCGACGGCCGGACGTCGTGACGCCTCGCTTGTTTGTGCTTCGTGTCCCGACAGTGTCAACGATTTTCTCGAATTCTCGTTGATTGAGTACGGGTTCAGCCTTCGCAACAAAGCGGGGGTAGCCATTCATTCAAGACTTGAGCTTCTTCTGCTGATGTCCAGAAAATCGATACTCATCGCATCAATCGGCGCCATGAACATCCTCGCGGCCTGCGTCTCTCAACCGGTTCACCACGACGCTAGCGGAGACGCGAAGCACACTGTGGTGGCCGTGCAAACAACGACTGGTATCGAGACGAAGCCGTTCGCACATCCGGGCCTGCTGCACAGTGAACAGGACTTTCAGCGCATGCGAGTCAACGTGGCGCAGGGAAAGCAGCCATGGCTGCAAGGTTGGCAGCGCTTGATCGCCAATCGTCACGCGTCGCTGGACTGGAAGGCAAGTCCCCAGGATGCGATCTATCGCGGCGAGGATCCCGAGCATGCGCAGAATTATTCGTCTTTGTTCAACGATGCAGCAGCGGCCTATGCGCTCGCGCTGCGCTGGAAAGTCTCGGGCGACGATGCCTATGCCGGCAAGGCCATCGCCATCCTGAATGCCTGGTCGCATAGCCTGAGGAAGATCGAGGGGAGTTCGGACAAGTTCCTCGCCTCCGGGATCTACGGCTACGAACTGGCTAACGCCGCGGAAATCCTGCGCACGTCGCCGCAATGGCAAGCGGCAGATTTTCATCGCTTCCAGTCGATGATGATTACTGTGTTCTATCCGATGAACCAGGACTTCCTGACCCGTCACAACGGCACGAAGGTCGATCACTACTGGGCGAACTGGGATCTTGCCAACATGACATCGATGCTGGCGATCGGCGTGCTCACCGACCGTCGGGACATCTATTCCGAAGCGGTCGAGTATTTCAAGCACGGCGCAGGCAACGGTTCCATCGAACACCTCGTCTGGAAGTTGTATCCGAACGGGCTCGGTCAGGTTCAGGAAAGCGGCCGCGACCAGGGACACACCATGCTCGACATCGCATTGGCGGGCGCGTTCTGTCAGATGGCCTGGAATCAGGGAGACGATCTGTTCGGATACGACCACGATCGTCTGCTGAAGGGAGCCGAATACGCTGCCCAATACAACCTGGGACATGAAGTGCCTTACACCCTGTATTCCGACAGTCTCGCGACACAGCTCGTGATTTCGCCTGCATCGAGAGGCAATACGCGGCCAATCTGGGAGTTGCTCTACAACCACTACGTGGTGTTGAAGAAACTCAAGGCGCCGGGCGTTGCCGAACACGCGCAGCGGGTGCGTCCGGAAGGCGGCGGTGGCGACTACGGCTCGACCAGCGGCGGCTTCGACCAACTTGGGTATGGCACGTTGACGTACACCCTCAAGTAAGTGATCCTCTTGCGTTTCCCGGCTCAGACCTAGCGTGAATTTTCCGGGTTTGTCCCACTTGGGTGTGCCCAAAGACTAGTCCAGGTGATGGCTAGGGCCTCCAATTGCGTATTGGCATCAATAGCGGACCCGTGGTCGGTGTCATCGGCAGGCGAAAGTTCATCTATGAGTTGTGGGGCGCTGCAGTCATCAATCCGGCATTTAGCCGATCTCACGTCTTCTGCGGTCGATCTTCGTACGTGGGTTTATATAGCCGGCGTCGCGCGGGCAGCAGCGGCCAATTCACTTCACTGACCGGCAGCAGCGTTGCGGCGCCGCCGCCGGCCCGGCCAATTACGCCGTGGCTGAAGTGCGAAGGCGATTGACGATCTGGTTATCCTTGCCCTGTACCAGCGGGGTCAGGGAAATGTTGAATTCGATGTCCTTGTACGTGTCGGCCTTCAGGCCCAACGCCGTACCGCCGGTCTTTTCCACGACGTGAGGAATCAGGTCTTCACGCGTGGCATAGGCGAAATCGTCCCAGATCAGCGGATCGCCTTCGATGTTGAATTGCGTCGTCAGCTTGCGCTGGCTCTCGCTGGTGACAAAGAAATGCACGTGTGCCGGACGGTTACCGTGACGCGCGATTTCGTCCAGCAATTGCTGCGTCGCGCCTTGGGGCGGACAGCCATAGCCGACCGGCATCAGGGTGCGGAATTCGTACTTGCCATCCGCGCCGGTTCTGACCGCGCCGCGCAGGTTGAAGTTGCTTTGCGCGCCCGTCGGGTCGAAGTGCGAGTAGAAACCCTTCGAATTCGCGTGCCAGCATTCGACCACGGCACCAGCGACCGGCTTGTCATCCGGACCGGTGACGGTACCGTGGATGATGAGCGGGCCCGCATCGGCGTCGGGATCGATGTCGATCTTCGAAATGCCATCGCGTAGGGGTGCGCCCGCCACATACAACGGACCTTCGATGGTTCGCGGAGTACCGCCGTCAATGCCGATCGCCTTGTCGGATGCGTCCATGCGGATGTCGAGATACTTTTCCAGACCGAGGCCTGCGGCCAGCAGTGCCGCTTCACCGTCCTGGCCGAGCTTGTTCAGATAATTGATGCCGGTCCAGACTTCGTCGGGCGTAATGTCGAGATCGTCGATGGCCTTGAAGAGATCGCCCAGCAGGCGGTGGACGATCTGCTTGAAACGTGCGTTACCGTCGTTGCTATCGACATTGGTGGCTGCCCTCAGCAGTTCCTGCACTTCCTTGGTTTCGAATACGCTTACGCTCATGACTACTGTCTCCAGTTGGTATGGGGGGAATGACACGGGTGGGTGGGGCATCCCTTAAAACGTTCACGCGTCGCTGTCACGCACCGACGACGGATGGCGACACAAGGGGGTTACTTCAATCTCCATGTACGGGAACAGCGGTAGCGCGCAGGATGTCGAGCTCCTGCGAGTACGTTTTCTCGCGCGCCTTGATTTCGTTAGCGACATCGGCCGGCATGTTGGCGGGAAATTTCACATCCATCCGTACGTGGAAAAGCATGGTCCAGCGTCCTCGTGTCAGGGGTAGGGATTATCGGGTGACCTTCATGAGGCCATCGCGCGTGAAGCGTTTGACTCTCGCTTCGTCCAGTTCGATGCCGAGGCCGGGCCCATTGGGCTCGGTCAGGATCTCTTATGTACGTGGAATCCGGTGGACATGAGCCCGCGGGCTTAAACCCGGCGTCTGTAGCCCGGATGCGCATGTTGGGGCACTGACGGCATTAGATATCCGGGCGCGCGCGGGCGCTATCCGTCTACTGGACACTCGCTATCCGTTTATTCCGGCGCGGTCGTGAAACGCCAGGCGCCGGCCGGTTGGGCGGCGTCGCGAAGACGCGTCCAGCAAAGCGGAAAAAAATCGCTGCAAAAAAAGCGGATAGCGAACGGCGACCAGGTGGATAGCGTCCGCACCAAAACGGGTATTCAATCCAGTTCATCAAGAACCCGGTCGCAAGACCGCTGAACGGCAGGAGGAGAACCCATCGTGAGTGCAGAGAAAAACACGTCGCAATGGCAGGAATTCATTGGCGGATGCCTCGACTTCCGTCCGGAAGACGGCGTCTATCGTATTGCGCGGGAGATGTTCACGGAGCCGCAACTGTTCGACCTGGAGATGGAGTTCATCTTCGAGAAGACCTGGATCTACGCGTGCCACGAGAGCGAGATCCCCAAGCCCCACGACTTCATGACGATGCGCGCGGGCCGTCAGCCCATGATCATCTCGCGCGACGGGAGCGGCCAGCTCAACGCGATGATCAACGCGTGCCAGCATCGCGGCGCGACTCTCACGCGTATGGGCAAAGGCAATCAGTCGACCTTCACCTGTCCCTTTCATGCGTGGTGCTACAAGAGCGACGGACATCTGGTCAAGGTCAAGGCACCAGGCGAATACTGCGATGACTTCGACAAATCCACGCGCGGCCTGAAAAAAGCACGCATCGCAAGCTACAAGGGCTTCGTGTTCATCAGCCTCGACGCCGATGCGACCGACACGCTAGAGGACTATCTCGGCGATGCGCGCATCTTCTTCGACATGATGGTCGCGCAATCGCCCACGGGCGAGCTCGAGGTGCTGCCGGGCAAGTCCACGTACACCTACGAAGGCAACTGGAAGCTGCAGAACGAAAACGGCCTCGACGGGTACCACGTGAGCACGGTGCACTACAACTACGTCGCCACGGTGCAGCACCGCCATGAATCGAACGCCCAGAAGGGCGGTGCGACGAGCGGAACGCTCGACTACAGCAAGCTTGGCGCAGGCGATTCCGAGACCGACGACGGCTGGTTCGCATTCAGGAACGGCCATAGCGTGCTGTTCAGCGACATGCCGAACCCCAGTGTGCGTCCCGGCTACGGCAGCGTCATGCCGCGCCTCGTCGAGGCACAGGGGCAGCAGAAGGCCGAATGGATGATGCATCGCCTGCGCAACCTGAACATCTATCCGAGCCTGTTTTTCATGGACCAGATCAGCTCCCAGCTTCGCATCGTGCGTCCGGTCGCCTGGAACAAGACTGAGGTCACCAGCCAGTGCATCGGCGTGAAGGGCGAATCGGATCAGGATCGCGAGAGCCGTATTCGGCAGTTCGAAGACTTCTTCAATGTTTCGGGCATGGGCACGCCGGACGATCTCGTGGAGTTCCGCGAGCAGCAACGCGGCTTCCAGGCGCGCCTCGAGCGCTGGAGCGACATCTCTCGCGGACACCACAAGTGGGTGGCAGGCGAGACGGCGAATACGCGCCTGCTCGGCATTGAGCCTGTGCTGTGCGGCACGGAGCTGACCCACGAGGGGCTTTACGTCAACCAGCACGGTGCGTGGCAGACCTACCTCATGAAGGGGCTCGCACAAAAGTCGAACGTTACGAAGGAGGCCTGAACCATGTCCGTCACCCTGCAACAATCGGTCGAGCAGTTTCTCTATCGCAAGGCCGAGCTCTGCGACGCGCAGAGCTGGGACGAGTACCTCGCCCTCTTCGACGAGAACAGCGAATTCCACGTACCCCAGTGGGACTCCGAGCACGTGTACACGACCGACCCGAAGCGCGGCATGTCGCTCATTTACTATGCGGACCGCACGGGGCTCGAGGATCGCGTGTTCCGCCTGCGCACGGGAAAGTCGGCGGCGTCGACGCCGCTGCCGCGCACGCTGCACCAGATAACCAACGTCCGTATTTCGGAGCGCGAGCGCGGCGAGCTGGAAGTCAAGGCCAACTGGGCCACGTTCTACGCCCGGCATGGCGTTGCCGAACATTTCTTCGGACACGTCGCCTACCAGCTGCGCCCAGCCGGCGAGACCTGGAAGATCGCTCGCAAGCACGTGCTCCTGCTGAACGACACGATCAACGCAGTGCTCGACTTCTACCATCTGTAAGCGGGAGTGCCACGAGATGAGCCACAAGGTTGCCTTCAGTTTTGCCGATGGCAAGACGGCGTTCTTTGATGTCCGAGCGGGTGAGCTCCTGCTCGACGCCGCACTGCGCAATGGCATAAACATCCCGCTCGATTGCCGTGAGGGCGTGTGTGGAACTTGCCAGGGGCGCTGCGAATCGGGCAGCTATACGCAGGACTATGTCGACGACGAGACGCTGTCTGCCGACGACCTCGCTGCGCGCAAGATCCTGTCCTGCCAGACGCGCGTGCAATCCGATGCGTCCTTCCACTTCGACTTCGATTCGAGCCTGTGCAGCGCCGACGCAACTACGTTGCTCACTGGCAAGGTCACCGCCGTGAAGCAGGTTTCGGAAACGACGGCGATCCTGCATCTGGACGCGAGTGCCCATCCCGGGCGGCTCGATTTTCTGCCGGGCCAGTACGCGCGCGTGAAGGTGCCGGGCGCGGACGTTTGGCGATCGTATTCGTTCGCGCACCGGCCCGAGGACGGAAACCAGATCCAGTTCCTGATTCGTCTGCTGCCCGACGGCGCGATGAGCAACTATATGCGCGAGCGCTGCCAGCCGGGCCAGACGGTCGTCTTCGAGGCGCCGCTTGGCACGTTCTATCTACGCGAGGTGGAGCGGCCGCTGGTGATGGTCGCAGGCGGTACGGGCCTGTCCGCATTTCTGGGCATGCTAGACGATCTCGCTCACAAGGGCGGCTGTGGCCAGAGGGTCCATCTGTACTATGGTGTGACGAACGCGCGGGATCTGTGTGAGCTCGATCGTTTGAAGTCCTACGAGGAGCGCATCCCGAACTTCGCGTGCGATATCGTTGTGATGAATCCCTCTGAAGCATGGCAGGGCAAGACGGGGCTCATTCCCGAACATTTCGACCGCGGAATGCTGGAAGCGAACCCGTTCGACATGTATGTTTGCGGACCGCCGCCGATGGTCGAGGCAATCAAGACGTGGCTTGCAAGCGAACGACTGGAAGGTCGTCTTTACTACGAAAAATTCGGGGACAGCAACAGCGCGACGTCGCCCTCCTGACGCTGCTGATGCCGGGGCGCCTTGGGGTGTTTCGGTATTTTGTCCGGGCACGGGGTGGTTTACCATTGAGCATCCGTCAACCTCCCGTGAAACGCCATGCCTTCCCCCGCCTTCAACGACAGTCGAGGTATTGACGCGCTGAGTCGAGATCTTCAGGGCGCGCGGGACTGGATGGCGTCGATTTGCGGACCCCATGGGCTACAGGTACGTAGCCCTAAGGAACTGCAATTCCATCACTCTGGAACGGTGATGCGTTCCATGGCCAGCACGCTGGGGTATGTGGAGTACGGCACCGATGTCACCGTCTCGGTGCACAATGACGCACCGCTGAACAGCTATAGCGTCAGCCTGCCACTCACCGGCCAGCAGGAACTCGCCGCGCAGGGCCGCCTGTGGCAGTCGGACCAGGACAGGGGCCTCGTTCTGTCGCCGCATGAGACGCAGGACCTTGCGATCATGGGCAACTGTCGCAAGATCATCGTCTCGATTCCGATTCCGGCCCTGCGTCAGGTGCTCGAGGGACTTCTGCAACGCCCGCTCGACGCTGCGTTGACCTTCGAGCCCCAGATGAATGCCGCCGAAGGCGATCAGGCGGCCTGGTGGCGCATGGTCAAGTTCTTGCTGGCCGAGATGGGACAGGCGGGGCCGTTGCTCAATCATCAGCAAATGGCAGGGGATCTCGAGCAGGCGCTGATTAAAGGGCTGCTGCTTGCTCAGCCGCATAACTACTCGAATGCGCTTGCCGAGGCGATGCGGCCTTCATGTCCGCACTACCTGTTGCGAGCGAAACAGTTCATTCACGACAACGCACGTGAAAATATCGCACTCGAAGACATCGAGCGTGCTGCGGGCGTGTCGCGCTACAAGTTGTTCGAAGGCTTTCGGCAGCACTTCGGGCTTGCGCCCATGGCCTGGCTGAAGAGGCACCGGCTCGAAGCGGTACGGCGAGAGATGCTCTCGGACTGCTCGGAGCGCAACATTTCGTCAATCGCGATGAACTGGGGGTTTTCACATCTCGGCCGTTTTTCCAACGACTACAAGCAACTCTTCGGCGAAACGCCATCGCAGACACTGAAGCGTGCTTCAAGACGTTAGATCGCCCGGCTTCGAGACAAGCGAAGGCAGTGTGGACGAAGTGCTCGCGCTCGGGCATCAAGGCGACGTGCGCCGCTTGACGAGGCAAGCTTTACGCCGTGGCGTGCAGGCAGTTTCAGGACATGCGGGCAGGATTCTGTGAACTGTCAATGCAGCACGGCACTGAGCAGCAGGGAAGGGATTCACCGTGTGGGGACTAACGAATGTCTCTACAAGCATTCGCGTGCGCCATACCGGCGGACTCGACGCTAGCCAGCGTGCATGGCGCGAACGCTTGATCAGCGCGTCACTGGAAATGATGAACGTAGCGCAGCACCAGGCGCGTTCCCTCGGGCCGGCTGCGCGCATCAGCCTCGAAATAGGCATTGAACATCAGGTGGTCGTGCTGGGAGAAGCTGTACATTGCCCCCGGGCCGATCGCCCACACCGCTTCACGCTGCCCCGGCACATTCTGGCCATTCACCTTCATGTCGGTGATCTGGCGCAGCCAGTAACCGTTGAGGCCGATTCGCAAGCCTGGCATCACCTCGTATTCCGTGGCGATGTTGGCGTGCAGCGCCTGTCCGGCCTGCGATGAAGTCGCACCGTCCCCCAAGCCCTGATTCGGCCTATTGTTCGTGGCGTTCCAGAGATAGTGCAGCCGCCAGGAAACCGTCCACTTCGGATTGATCCAGACTGTCGCGGCCCAGTATGGATCGATTGACCAGAAGCCGCTGCCCGGGTTGATCGCTTTGCCCGGGTCATAGGCACCCGTTGGCGCAATGATCTGGAGTTCGAAGCGGTGCGCAAAGCGCGGTCCGTCCGGGCCCATTACCGGATCGAACTGGATGAAGGGCCCAACAAGCAGATCGCCGAACCCCGTGCGTGCATTAAGCGCCACGTCGCCCATGCCGTCGTCGGTGTGGGCCGATGCCACCCACGGCAGGATCACGTCGACGCCCGGATGCGCGCCGGCAATCTTGAAGGGCGACTGATAAACGAGTTGCGTCAGGCCCGCGAAGATATCGACGTTCTGCTTCGGCAAGGCGACCTTGTTTCCGGCGTTGTCGTTGATACGGTCTGCCGTGTAGTACTCGAGGTACTGCGTTGCATACCAGCCGGACCCCGCCGGCGGTGCACCATCGAGGAAGCTCGTGAAGCCGAGGTTGACGTTGGGCAGGTCGCCCGCTATTGCCGATCCTGTGCTCAGGACTCCAGAAAGAGCGAAGCAGAGCAGCATGCGGGACGTGGAGTGCTTCATGGCGGTAAACCTTATAAATATGTAATGCTAAATAATATGATTAAATTAGTGCCGGATTATTGGTTACCGCGCCGTACTGCCCGGAATGGAAGACCAGCGGCGCGTGGCCCTCTGCTTCGAAATGCTCGATCTGCCCGATAAAGATCAGGTGATCGCCGCCTTCGTGCTGCGCCAGGTTGCGACACACGAAGTGCGCGCTGCAGCCGTCGAGCACCACGGTGCCACCAAGGCTTTCACGGCAGGCGACGCCGACGTACTTGTCGGGCGACGGTTTCGAAAAGCGGCGCGACAGGTCGGTCTGGGCTTCGGCCAGCACGTTGATCGCGAAGTAGCCGGCATGGACAAAATCCGCGCAACTGGGTGAAGTCTTGCCGATACTCCAGATCACGAGTGGTGGATCGAGCGACAGTGACGCGAACGAGTTTGCGGTCAGACCAATCTTGCGGCCATCCCGTGCGGCGGCTGTGATGACAGTAACACCCGTCGGATACTGCCCGAAGGCGTTGCGCAATTGCCGCATCGCATTGAGCTGGTCGTCGGATTTCGCGGCAGTGGGTTCGAGCGTGCTGCACATAAGGTTTCTCCTATTCGTGTTCATTACGCGGCGCGCGCAGCGTGTTCGTCGATCAGCGCCATGCAGGCGGTCGGATCAAACCACCACGGCGAGAACGTGCGCGGGTCGTCGAAGCCGTTGGCAATCGTCGAGGCGAGCGTTGGAAACTGACCGGCCGCGCCGAGCAACTCGAGAATGTGCGGCGGCGGTGGCGCGAGCAGCGAGTTCGTCCACCTGACGACCTCTTTCGCGTACGACCAGTAGCGGTCGAAAGTCTGCTGCATCCAGTCCTCGCTGAAGGCAGCGCTGTTGCGCTCGAGAATGGCATCGAGATAGACCTTCGTGCACTTGGCAGCATTGTTCGAACCCTGGCCTGTAATCGGATCGTTCACGACGATCGCGTCGGCCATGCCGAACACGGTCTGGCCGGAAGGCAGCCTGAAGTAGGGATTACGCACAGTCGGCGCGAAACGGCCGCTCAACACGCCGTTGGGGTCGGTCAGTTCTACGTTTGCGCAGCGCTCGGCTTCCCACGGCAGATGTTGGCGGAGAAAGGCCAGGCTGGTCTCGAGATGCTGCTCGGGTGTCTTGACGCCTGCCCAGCAATCTAGCTGACCGCCGGGAATGCCTTCGAACACCATGATTTCGCACGGACCATTCGTGGTCAGAGCGGGGAAGGCAAAGTATTCGCCCACGCCCGGGATCAGATTGAAGCGTACGCGCGAGTAGGGCGTCGACGGCGTCATGCCCTTCACGTAGGTCAGCGCGAGCGCGCGCTGCGGCTTGTCGAAAGGGCTGCGTTCGGCGTTGCGGCCCAGCAGATTTACGATCTCCCCCTTGCCGGCTGCCAGCAGCACGAGGTCATGGCTCCTTGCGAGCTCTTCCATTTCGGGTACGCCGACCTCGCAGATTCGCACGTCGGCACCACGTTGGACGACGGCTTCGAGCCAGGCCGACATCTTGACGCGCTGATCGACGGATTGTGCCGGTTGGGAAAGTCGCGCGGACCAGTCGATGAGCTTGCGACCCGGCAGGTCCGGATGCGGGACCGCGAAGCCAATCCCCTCCACGGGAGGGCAGGACGCCTCCCACCAGTTCAGGCCGAGATCGCGCTCGATCTGCAGAGAGGCGTTGAACATGCACTGACTCGACATGACCTTGCCGGTGCGGATTTGCTGTGCATCGCGATTGGTCGCGAGCGTGACTTCATAGTCACGGTCGAGCAGGGCGAGCGCCAGTTGCAGACCAGACTGGCCGGCGCCGACGATGGCAATTTTTCTCATAACGAATACCTCGAAGTCGATAAATCAGGGAAGCGTGTTTGCGAAGTGACGGGTCTCACTCAGCCAGTCTCGGAATGGCCGGCACGGCCTGTTCGGGGCCCATCGCCGAATATCCGCCATCGACGGCGTAATCGGACCCGGTCACGAAGCTGGCTGCATCGCTGCACAGGAAGGTGACGACATGCGCGATTTCCTCCGGGTTACCGACGCGTCCAAGCAGATGAAAGGGCGCGGCCACGCGGTCAGTCTTTGCGCGATCGCCATGCGTGAGTTCGTCCATCACACGCGACCAGGTCCAGCCGGGCGAAACCGAATTCACGCGGATCCGGTCCTGGGACAGGTCCATCGCCATGTTGCGCGTGAGTGCCTTGAGCGCGGCTTTCGAGGTCGGGTAGAGCCAGCGCCCCGTTTGAGCGCACTCGGCCGAGATCGAACTGAAGTTGACGATCGATCCGCCGCAGCGCTTGACCATATACGGATGCACTGCCTTGACCAGCATGACCGCCGAGATCACGTTTACGTTCATCGCGGCGAGCCAGTCGTTTCGGCCTGCCTGGATGCCGTTGTCCACATAGCTGCAGGCCAGATTGACGAGGATGTCGATGCCGCCGAACTGCCGCGCGGTTCTCGCAACCGCTTGTTCCAGCGCGCTGTCGCTGGTGATGTCCGTTTCGATGAAGAGGCCGTTCGCGCCGAGCGTCTCGGCTACGCGTCTGCCGTGCTGAACGTCGATATCGAGCACGACAACGCTGGCGCCGGCGGCAGCGAGATCGCGGGCGACAGCCGCGCCGATCAGCGTGGCGCCACCCGTCACGATGGCGGTTTTGCCTGTGAGTGAGGTCATGATGGTTTGCTCCGTGATCTTGAGAGGATGATTCGGTCAGTTCGCGTCGTTGGCGGGGACGCTGTCCTGCCAGCGCTTCATCAGCGTGTTCGATGGGAGCGTTTCGTCGAGCAGTTTGCGGGCGGTATCAGCGCCTGTTGTGGGCAGTCCCGTCGGGTCGAGCAAGCCGATCTGCACCAGCACGCTGGCCTGGTCCCAGTAGATGTGCTCGTGGTAGAGCTTGTCGCCGCGGAATTTCACCACGGCAAGCAGCGGAATCTCGACGCGCTTGCCCGTCGGCGCAATGCCGGGCAGCATCCAGTCGATCTCGGTGGTATGCGTGAAGCAGAACAGCGTTTCGTCGACGATCTGCGTTGCGCCGATGGTGCGCGAAACCGGGATGATCGTCGTATCGGGCGGATTCGCGTGCACGAAGTGGTGGCGATAGAAGCGCTTCAACTCGGTGTAGCCCACGCCGCCCGTGAGCGTCGGAATATGGTTGACGTAGGGCTCGGCCACCATCGTCGCCATGGTGGCATCGACGTCGCGCGTCGCGAACTCGTGGGCGAGGTGTGCCTCCCACAGTGCAGAAAGATCGTATTGTGGCCCGATCGTCTTGCGAAAGGCGGCTACCGCGCGCTCGTGCGCCATCATGGCCGAGGGCTTGTCAAAGTGGTCGCCCCCCTTACGGGCGAACGCGTGGTCGACGCCCGGATAGACATACACTTCGACATTTTCTTTGTGGCCCAGCGCGGCCGTGATCTGCTGCTGCGCGTCGGCCGGGCAGAAGCGATCGAGCGCCGCGATATTCAGGACGACGCGCCCCTTGATGTTCGCCGCTTCGTCCAGCGCCTTTTCAATACCCACGCCGTAGTAGCTGACCGCGCAAGCCACGGGAAGACGGCAGGCCGCGAGCCAGGCCAGTTTGCCGCCCAGGCAGAATCCGAGCACACCGGCCTCGCCGCGGCATTCGGGCAATGTCCGGAGTTCGGCGAGTGTCGCACCGATATCTTCGACACCCTGGTTTTCGTCGTATTGCTGATAGAGTTCGAACGCACGCGCAAAGCCGGCCTCCGTGTAACCGAGTTCGATGCCCGGTTCGACGCGCCAGAACAGGTCGGGCACCAGCACGGTGTAGCCTTCCTCGGCGTAGTAGTCGGCCACGTCGCGCATGGTCGCGTTGACGCCGAAGATCTCCTGACACAGCACAATTCCCGGCCCCGTGCCACTGGCAGGAGTTGCCAGGTAGGCCCGGAACGCGCCGCCTTCCGGTGCGGGAATATCGATGTATCTTCCTTTCATTGCGGGCTCTCCATCAGGGTTGTGTCTCGAATGCCCCCAGTGTTCTGCGACAAAACAATGGGCTCTATCCGTTTCATCCGATGGGTATCCGCGGAATCCAGAAACGTGCGGAACGAGGGAAAACCCCTGCCCAAGCGTGCGAGGGTAATTGAGGATTGGCTGCCGCAGCGGTGCAGGCCTACAGTACGCAGCGGCCGGCAGAGGGCCAGTTCCTGCGCCTCTAGCGTCGCGCGGCTTGCTCGAGGCTTCGGGAGCGAGGAAACTATCCGGATGTCCCACGCGACTATCCGCTTCCTTCAGACGGTTCGTGGAGTCGGGAAAATCGCGCACGGATCAGGTGCGCGCGAACGTTCTTGGAGCGCTTCTATGGAGCATCTTCCCGCTACGAATATGCTGGTCGGCGCGGCCTGCTTCAACAGCGACACCCTGTTGCTCGAATCGGGCGACCTCAACGAGGTGCGCGAGTGCGTCGGCTCAGTGTTCAAGCCTCACAAGCTCGCGCTGCCGGGCGCTTCACACCAGTTGCCGAGCCGCATGTACCACGCCCGGCACGGTAGCCTGTCACTCAATCTGCTCCACTATGACGGCGACGTGACGATCGATCCCGAACGTCTCGACAGTTTCTTCCTGTTGCAGATCCCCGTGAGCGGCGGTGCTGAAATCGAATGTGGGGATCGCCGTTTCGATTCTTCGCCGGCCGTTGCGTCGCTCGTGTCGCCGACGCTGCCTTTGCGGATGCGCTGGATTCGTTGTCCGCAGGTCGTGCTGCGCATCGAGCGCGAAGCGATCGAGCGCCACTGCGCGCGCCATTTCGGCACTGAAGAGCGCGCAGCGGTGGAGTTCGAGCCTGCATTCGAACTAGCTTCACCATCGGGCATGTGCCTGTTGCCACTGCTTTCGGTGCTGGGGAATGCTTTGAGCGATCCGGGGCACCCGCTGCGTCATCCACTGGCCTACGAGCAGTTCGAGTCGACCTTGCTCAACGCGCTCGTCTATGGTCAGCCCAATACGGCGCGCAGCGGCGCGCGGCACTCGCGTGGACCGCTTGCGCCGTTCTACGTGAAGCGGGTCGAGGAATATGTCCGCGCACATCTGCATGAACCCCTGACCATTGAGCGGCTCGCCGAATTCGCAGGCGTAAGTGCAAGCACGCTGTTTTCCGGCTTCCGCAATTGCCACGGCGTGAGCCCGATGGCCTGGGTGCGTCAGCTGCGTCTTGAGCGTGTGCGCGATGAACTGCGTGGCGCAGCGGCTGAACCGATGTCCGTTACAGACGTCGCGCTCAAATGGGGGTTCGCCCACCTGGGCCGGTTCGCAATGGAGTACAAACGGGTGTTTGGCGAATCGCCATCGGTTTCGTTACGAAACCGTTCCGGCTAAGCGAACGGTCGGGGACAATCTGAGAGCGGCTCGCCTATTTGAATGATATGAACGCCCACACCTAGCCGTAGGCCTCGCGTGATCGGCTTGATGCTGGCAGCAAATAGCTATCGATCTAGATCAACAGTCTTCGCGGGCTGTTGAGCGAGTATGGCGAAGTGATGGGATGCGGTAGGGTAGCGCTCGACAAGTCAATTGCGAAATCTCGCCGATTATCCCTAGCCGGCATCAGCGACGCAAGACGGCGGATTCAACCGGTCAACCCCACGCCTGGGATTGCCGCGATTGCCTTGGCTGATTGATCGTTCTTCATCCACTCCCGAAGCCGCCGCTCGATCTGACCGATCTGCTTGTCGATCGCATCCAGACCTCTCCATTGCTCTCCCAGCGTATCCATCAACATTGCGGGGAAACGTACTCATTGTCCATCCGGCACCCATGGTGGACATGCGAACGCCTAGAACCGTTCACGAAATCCAAAGCTCACAATCGCCTGCGACTGCGTCGCCGCCGAGTGGCCGTTGCCCTTGTCCGAGACCGAAGCCGTGGCCGCTACTGGTTTACCGAGTGCATCGAGCGTCATGCCCGAAGCGTGCTGGTAGCCGGCTAGCAGATACACCGTCGAGCGCTTCGAGAGGTCATACAGCGCGCCCAGTGAGACGTTGTGGTATTGCGCCTCGTCTTCGATGCCGTCCACATGGCCGCCGCGCGTGTAGCTATAGCCTGCGAACAGATGTATGTGAGGTTGCACTTTCCACATGCCGAAAAGGCCGGCAATATTGAACGTCGCAGTTCCCGAATAGAGCGAGTTCGCACCGGCCTTGTATTGTACGTTGCTGTAGTTCGCGCCCACGATCGCCGGGCCGAAGTCCCAGGTCGCGCCAGCAGCCACGACTTGCTGCGACTGCGCGCTCGCGAAGCCTTCGTTGATCGACGAATTGAATGTTCCGTCATAGGTGCCTTGCCACTTGCCGGATGTCGGGTCTTTGGGGCCAGTCTTGCTGTTATCCGAGTGCTCGTAACCCACGCCCACTTGCAGAGGGCCGTGCGCATAGCTGCCGCCCACGCTCCATGTGTTCTGGCTCTTGAGGCTGCCGGCCTGGCCGCCGAAGCCGTACAGCGCGCCGAACGTGAAGCCCGCATACTTCCTGCTCGTGTACTTGATCGAATTGTCGACGCGCGTGGTCTGGTCGAGATCGTCGATATCGCCTGGATGCGCGCCGAAGCCACCGATCGCGCTGACCGGAGCGACCGGCCCGACGAAGTCGTCGAGCGAGGTGTACTGGCGGCCCATCGTGAGCGAGCCGTACTGCGTGTCGGCGAGGCCAACGAACGCCTGACGGCCAAACAGGCGGCCGCCCTGACCCTCGGTGCCGTTGGTGATGTCGAAACCGTCTTCGAGCACGAAGATCGCGGCGAGCCCGTTGCCGAGTTCTTCCTTGCCCCTGAGTCCCCAGCGGCTGCCTGAGAGATTCCCGCTCGTCACTGCCGCATTTGAATGGCCCTGGCCCGCGCCGGTGCTGCCGGTGCGTTCGTTGCTGCGGTAGGTAATACCTGCATCGACGATGCCGTAGAGCGCGACGGAGCTTTGCGCCGCCGCTGTTCCTGCTAGCGACAAGAGAATTGGTGTAGAAATCAGATGCTTTTTCATCATGTGCTATCTCGACAATTAACAATGGACCGTTACATAAGTGGAACGGCCGAGTCGGCCCGCGGCAGGCGCTGGACGAAAGCGCGATTGAAAGCGCCAGCGAGTTACCCCGTTGGCGTTAGCGTTAGTGTTTGAGCGAGGCGCCCGGCGGCAGCTCCGGCGTGCTCACGGTGATGGTCTTGCGGACCCTCCCGACGTCTTCGGCGCTCACTGGCGCGCCGGTGTTGCCCCAGCTCGCACGCACGAAGGTGGACACGTCGGCCACTTCCTGGTCGGACAGACG